>NZ_FZMO01000130.1 GCF_900197875.1 Frankia canadensis
GGTGCTCGCCGCCGACGGCCGGGTGCTGGCGTCGAGCGCGGATGCCGGGCCGGCCACGCTGCTCACACCGGGGGAGCTCGCCGCCGCCCGTGCCCGGCCGCGATGGTTCACCACCGGCGCGCCGCTCGAGCGCACCCACGCCACCCGGCTGTACGCGGTGCCCGTCCATCCGGGCGCCCCCGCCCGGCCGGGGCCGACGTTCGTCGCCGTCGTCGGCTCGCCCACCCGCCTCGCCGACCGCGCCGAGGACCGGATCCGCAACGTGATGATCGTCGCGAGTGTGCCGCTGATCGCGCTGTCAGGTCTCGCCGCCTGGCTGCTGTCGGGCGCGGCGCTGCGCCCGGTGGACCGGATGCGCCGGGAGACCGCCGCGATGGCCGACGCCGAGGACGCCCCAGGCCCCGCGGCGCCGACCACGGCCCCCGCCCTCGCCGTGCCGGCCACCCACGACGAGATCGCGGCGCTGGCCCGCACCATGAACGATCTGCTGCGCCGCCTGCACGCGGCCCGCGCCCGCGACCGCGCGTTCGTCGCCGACGCCGGTCACGAGCTGCGCACGCCGCTGACGGTGCTCAAGGCCGAGCTGGAGCTCGCCGCCCGCCCCGGCCGCTCCGCCGCCGAGCTGCGCACGGCCGTCGCGAGCGCCTCCGAGGAGACCGAGCGGCTGATCCGCCTCGCCGAGTCCCTGCTCACCCTGGCCCGCATGGACGGCGGCCCGCTGGTGCGTGTGCCGGTGGCCCTGGACGAGATCCTCGACCGTGCGGCCCGGGCGCGTATCCCCCTCGCCGCCGCCCGCGAGGTACGCGTCCGCGTCGACGTCGCCGACCGGCCGCTGACCCTGCGCGCCGACCCCGACCTGCTGCGCCAGGCGGTCGACAACCTCCTGGCCAACGCCGTGCGCCACGCCCCGCCCGGCAGCACCGTCGACCTGGGCGGCCAGCGCGCGCCCGACGGCCGCGACAGCGTGGTCGTGCGGGTCCGCGACCGTGGGCGGGGGTTCCCACCGGCGTTCCTGCCGCACGCGTTCGAACGGTTCCGCCGCGCCGACGCCGCCCGCGGCCGCGACGACGGCGGTACCGGGCTCGGCCTCGCGATCGTCGCCGCGATCGTCACCGCCCACGGCGGCACCGCCCGGGCCGCGAACCATCCGGACGGTGGCGCGCTGCTCACCGTCGTCCTGCCCACCGGCGATCCCACGCCCTGACCCGGCGGGCGGACGCGTCGCGGCAGCGCGGGCGTCGGTCGACGGCACGGGCCCGATGCGTACGGGGGCCGCCGGGCCTGGGGTCGGCGGGCGAGGCCGGCCGCGCTCAGCGGGGGTCGCGGCGAAGGGGATGATCGGCGGGGATCTCGACGAGCACGATCGGGGTGCCGTCCGGATCGGCGATCCACATCTCGTCGAGGCCCCACGGCTCCCGCCGCGGCGCCCGCCGGATCTCCACCCCGGCCGCGACGAGGCGCCGGTGCTCGGCGTCGAGGTCACGCACCTGCAGCCACAGGGCCGGCGTGTCGGGCGCCGCCGCGGGCCGCCCGTCCGCGCGCCCGGAGACCTCCAGCAGTCCCGAACCGAGGAAGAACACCAGCCCGGGATGCTCGGGCGGCCCGAACTCGCGGTAGACCGCGAGCCCGAGGGTCTCCCGGTAGAAGGCACGGCTGCGCGCCGGGTCCGCCGGTCTGATCAGGATGCGGCTGCTGAGAACCTCCATCCGGTCAGTCTCTCCCCGCGCCCGCCCGCGTGCCCCCGCACGCGGCCCGCGGCGGCGGCGCTCAGCCGGCCGAGGACACCGGCGCGGCGGGCTCGGGCGCCCAGTAGCGCGACCAGGACTCGAAGGCCTCGGGCAGCTGGCGGGCGCGCAGCGGGTCGCTGCCGTCGTTCACCCCGGCGCCGTGGCTGGGGCGGGTGAGCGCGTCGACGAGGTACCAGCGGTGGAACGTGCGCCGGGCGAAGCACCACTCCCCGTCGACGCGGACGTAGCGGTCCCAGTACTGCAGGTCGCCGATCTCCCAGCGACCCGACTCGGGGCGCTCCAGCTGGTCGCGACAGTAGACGATGCCCCGGGCGTGGTCGGCGTCGTCGAAGTCGATGATGTGGTTGGCGACGAGATGCACCGAGGTGCGGGGCGCGCGCAGGTTCGCGTCGAACCAGCGCTGGATCGCCGCCCGGCCCGTCTGCCCGTCACCCATCGTGACGTCCGGGTCGAACAGGTCGGCGAGCGCGGCGATGTCGCGGGAGTCGATCGCGAGCGCGTACCGGGCGGGCAGCTGGCGGATCGCCGCGAGCGACTCCATCCGGTCGAGGCGCTCCTCGAACGTCGCCGGCTCCCAGGGGCCAAGCCTGCTGCTCATCGCATGCCTCCCAATCCGCCGGGCCGGCCGGTGCCGCACGCCGGTTCCGTGCCTGACGCCCGGCACCGGCGTGACGTTACCCCAGGTACCGTGGCGCGCGTCACGAGTCGGGCGCCGGCGGGCGGATCACCCCGATCCACAGCGTCTCGCGCGCACGGGTCATCCCGACGTAGCGTCGGCGCCGTTCCACCTCGGCCAGCTCACCCGCCACGGCCGCCACGACACTCCCGGCGACCCCAGCCGGGGCAGCGCCAGGCGTCGTCGCGCCGTCCGCCGCCGTGCCGACGTGCGCCGTGCCGACGTGCGCCGTGCCGACGTGCGCCGTGCCGACGTGCGCCGTCACGCCGTCCGCCGCGTCGCGGTCCGCGCTGTCGTCGTGCGCCCTGTCGTCATGCGCGGCACCGTCGGCGTGGGGCAGGAAGACGTGGCCGAACTCCAGGCCCCGCGCCGCCAGGTAGGTGCCGATCCTCACCGCGTCGCCGGGGGCGCCGTCGTCGCGGTGCAGGGGCAGGGTCGGGATGCCGGCGCGGCGCAGCAGGGCGGCGTACCGGTCGGCCTGCGCCGCGCTCGCGCACAGCACCGCCGCGTCCTGGCGGCGCGGGGGGACGAAACCGCCGCCCGGCGGCGCGCCGTACGGCGCGCCGCCCGGCGCGGGGGCGGCGCGGGGCGGTCCGGTGGCGGCGAGTCCGGGCACGAGGTCGCCGACCGCGGCCAGCAGCGCCTGGTCGTGGCTCGTCGCGTCGGGAACGACGACCCGGTGCGGGCGCGGCCCGTCGCGGGGCGTGACGACGGGGCCGTGATGGTCGGCGCCGACCAGGACGCCGGCGTCGTCGTGCGGGTCACCGTCGACGAGAGCGCGCGCGGCGGCGGCGATCGGGCGGGAGCCGCGGTGGTTGACGCGCAGCACCTCGGTGCGCCCGCGCAGGCGCACGCCGGCGTCCTGCGGCGGGAACGCGCCGGGAAAGACCGACTGCTGGCCGTCGCCGACGAGCAGCAGCCCGTCCGGGCGATCGCCGACAAGGGCGTGCAGCAGGCGCAACCCGACCAGGGAGAGGTCCTGCGCCTCGTCGACGATCACCGCCGTGTAGTCGGTGCCCGGCGGAAGGCGGCGCACCTCGTCGAGCGCTGCGGCGATCAGGTCGGGCCGGTCGGCGATGCCGCCGGCCGCGAGCAGGCGTTCGTAGTCCTCGTACAGCCGCCAGACGGCCTCGCGCTGGCGGGTGCGCAGCACGGCGCGCCGCCCGTGCCGGTGCAGCCGGGTGTACTGCTCGTAGGAGGTGACACCGCGGCCCTTGATGACGTGCTCGATCTCGTCCGACCAGTAGCGCGGATCGTCACACAGCGCGGCGAGCACGGAGGCGCGCCCGGTGCGCGCCCAGGCGGTGCGCAGCGCGGCGCGCGCCCGGCGCGGGTCGAGCGCCACCGCCCGGTCGCGCCCGCGCAGGAACCCGGTCGCCCAGCCGGGCAGGCTGGTCGTCTCGACCCGGGCGGCGACGTGTGGCCCGGCGAGGCGGCGCAGGCCCGCGTCCAGCACCCTCGGGAGGGTCCCCGCGCAGGTCACGAGCAGCACCGGGCCGCCGTCCCGGCGTGCCAGGTGCGCCGCGCGGTGCAGCGCGACGACCGTCTTGCCGGTGCCGGCCGCCCCCGCGATCCGTGCCGGCCCGGTGAAGCGGCGCCGGGCCAGGGCCACCTGCGCCGGGTGCAGGAACGTCATCCAGTGCTCCAGCGGCGCGTCGAGCGCCGCGGCCCGCAACGCCTCGGCGACCTCCCACACCGCGAACAGCTCCCGCCCGTCGCCACCCGGCGACGGGCCGCCGCCAGGCAGCCCCCGTCCGGCCGGGAACGGCTCCCCTGGGCGGGCCCCGCCGCACCGTCGCCCGCCCGCCGGCGGGAACGCGGCGGCGAGGCAGGCGGCGACCGCGTCGACGCGGTCGGCGGGCAGCCGGGCGGGCAGGCGCAGCAGCGCCGGCAGCAGGTCCGCGGTGCCCAGGACATGGACGCGGCCGAGCACCGTGTCCAGCCGGTGGCCGTCGACGACGAGGACCGGGCTCACCGCGAGCGGGGACAGGCCGATCGCCGCGACGCCCTGCTCGGCGAGGTCGGCGGCCGCGCGCAGAGCCGCCAGGTCGCGGTGGCCGGGGGCACCGGGGCCGTCCATCTCGCCGCCGACACCGTGCCCGCCGCCGGCGAACGGCCGCCCGCCCCGCGGCGCCGGACGCGGCACCCACCGCTGGACGCCGATCACGAACACTCCCGGCGGGCCGACGAGCAGCAGCTCGACGCCCAACCCCCGGTCGCCCCGGGTGCGGCGGTCGGCGAGCAGCCGCCAGGGGCGGCCCGGGCCGGTCAGCGCGCCGAGCGCGGCGGTGACGCGGTGCCCCGCGGGCCCGGAGCAGGGCGCGGCGCCCAGCCCGCCCGCCGCCCGTTCCCACAGTGCCACGGCCTCCAGGTGGGCGAGCTCCACCCGCTCGGCGGCGGGCCCGCCCGAGCCCTCGTGCACGATCGCCACGAGCGCAAACTATACAAACAGTGGTCATAGAGCGACTCTTTGCGCTGAAATTGCGGAATCAGTCACGTACTGCCGAACACCTGCCACCATCGTGCGCCCCCGGGCGCCCCCATCACGGCGCGGCATCCCCCGACGTGGTACCCCCGTCGCCGGTGTCCGGCGGGGAGGGGCGCGCGTCGCGGCGGGCCGGGAGGGGAGAGGATGCACGGCATGCCGCGTCCCCGCCGCTCCCGTCCGTCGTGACCGCGCCCGCACCGGCGCACCGCCCGCGCGCCGCGCCCCGGCGGCTGCGGGCATGGCTGCTCGCCGGCACCGAGCAGGCACAGCGGCACTCCGGCCCGCACGCCCAGCCCGCCCCCGAGCACCGGCTGCACCCGTGGTGGCGGGTGATGTGCCTGACCGGCGTCGACTACTTCTCCACCCTCGGCTACCAGCCGGGCATCGCCGCGCTCGCCGCCGGCGCCGTGAGCCCCATCGCCACCGCCGTGCTGGTGCTCGTCACCCTCGCCGGCGCCCTGCCCGTCTACCGCCGCGTCGCGCGTGAAAGCCCGCACGGCGAGGGCTCGATCGCCATGCTGGAAAAGCAGCTGTCCTGGTGGAACGGCAAGATCCTGGTCCTGGTGCTGCTCGGCTTCGCCTGCACCGACTTCCTCATCACCATCACCCTGTCGGCCGCCGACGCCACCGCCCACATCCTGGAGAACCCCTACGCCCCGCACGCCCTGCACGGCCACCAGGTCGCCGTCACGCTGGTGCTGCTCGCGCTGCTCGCCGCGGTGTTCCTCGGCGGGTTCACCGAGGCGGTGGGCATCGCCGTCGTCCTCGTCGTCCTCTACCTGGGCCTCAATGCCGTGGTCGTGGCCGACAGCCTCGTGCGCCTCGCCACCCACCCGCACCTGTTCACCGACTGGCACGCGCTGCTCGTGCGCGAGCATCCCGACCCCCTCGCGCTGGTCGGCTTCGCGCTCATCGTCTTCCCCAAGCTCGCGCTCGGCCTGTCCGGCTTCGAGACCGGGGTGGCGGTGATGCCGCTGGTGCGCGGCGCCCCCGGCGACAGCGAGCAGCACCCTGAGGGACGCATCCGCGGCGCCCGCACCCTGCTCACCACCGCCGCCGCGATCATGGCCTTCTACCTCATCACCAGCAGCCTGGCAACCACGCTGCTCATCCCGCACGAGGCCTTCGAGCCCGGCGGGCCGGCGAACGGGCGGGCGCTGGCCTACCTCGCCCACCGCGACCTCGGCGCCGCCTTCGGCACCGTCTACGACGTGAGCACCATCCTCATCCTGTGGTTCGCCGGCGCGTCGGCGCTGGCCGGGCTGCTCAACCTCGTCCCGCGCTACCTGCCGCGCTACGGGATGGCGCCGCACTGGGCCCGGGCGGTGCGCCCGCTGGTGCTGCTGTTCACCCTGATCGGCTTCGCCGTCACGCTCGTCTTCCAGGCCAGCGTCGACAAGCAGGGCGGCGCCTACGCCACCGGCGTGCTGGTGCTCATCACCTCGGCGTCGCTCGCCGTCACCCTCGCCGCGGCGCGCCACGGCCAGCGCGGGCGGACGATCGGCTTCGGCGTCATCGCCGCCGTGTTCGTCTACACCACCGTCGCCAACATCATCGAACGACCCGACGGGCTCATCATCGGCTCGATCTTCATCATCGCGATCCTGGTCGTGTCGTTCACGTCGCGGGCGCTGCGCTCCTTCGAGCTGCGGGTCACCGGGGTGCGCCTCGACGACACGGCACTCGCCTGGGTGCGCCACTCCGCCGACGCCGGCGCGCTGCACCTGGTCGCCAACGAGCTGGACTCCGGCGACGCGGCCGAGTATGTCGACAAGGTGCGCAAGGCCCGCGAGGAGCTGTATGTGCCCGAACGGGTGCCGCTGCTGTTCCTCGAGGTCACCATCCCGGACTCGTCCGAGTTCGAGGCCGAGCTCGACGTGCGCGCCGTGGATCGCCACGGCTTCCGGATCCTGTGCCTGACCAGCACCTCGGTGCCCAACGCGATCGCCGCGCTGCTGCTGCACCTGCGTGACGTCACCGCCGTGCGCCCGCACGTGTACTTCGAATGGTCGGAGGGCAATCCGATCGCCAACTTCCTGCGGTTCCTGTTCTTCGGCGCCGGGGAGGTCGCCACCGTCACCCGCGAGGTGCTGCGCGAGGCCGAACCCGACCCGGGGGCCCGCCCCTACGTCCACGTCGCCTGACGATCCGGCGTCACCCGGGCGGCGAGCGCGGTGGCGGGTGCGCGGCATCACCCAGACGCATCCCGCCCGATCTGGCCAGACCCCGTGTGACCACCGCGGGAGTGGGAGAAAATGGCGGGGTGGCAGCGGAACGAAACGTCCTCGGCGGGGAGCTGGAACCCTGCGGTACCGATCCGGTGACCGGGTTCTACCGCGACGGGTGCTGCAGCACCGGCCCGGAGGACCTCGGCAGTCACACCGTGTGCGCGGTGGTGACGGCCGAGTTCCTGCGCCACCAGCGTCAGGTCGGCAACGACCTGTCCACCCCGCGGCCGGAGTACTCCTTCCCGGGCCTGCGCCCGGGGGACCGCTGGTGCGTGGTCGCCGTGCGCTGGCTGCAGGCCTACCATGCTGGCTTCGCCGCGCCCGTCGTGCTCGCCTGCACCCATGAGCGGGCGCTGGAGGTGATCCCGCTCGAGGCGCTGCGTGCCCACGCCGTCGACGTCCCCGCCGACCCGCGCTCGCTCGGCTGAGCGCAGGCGGGCCGGCCGCACGGCTCAGTCGATGGTCTCGGGCTCCAGGCCCACGGTGAGCCAGTCGTCGTAGGGCAGGCCGGTGAGCTCCTGTAGCCGGGCGATGTCGTCGACGAAGTAGGGCAGCACCGCGCGCCGCTGCTCGGGCGTCAGCGTCGGCCGCCCGCCGCGCTGGCGCTGCAGCGCGCCCAGCAGCGGGGAGCGCACCGCGCGGCGCACCGGCACCGGGAAGTGGTGGCCCACCCGCCCGCCGGTGCGCAGCACCGCCCGCAGCACGCCGTTCACCGGGGTGTCGGCGACGAACGGCGTCACGTTCTGCGCGGGCACCAGGTCGACGAGCCCCGTCTCGACGCCGAGGAACGCGCACACCCGGTCGAGCGTCTCGGCAGGGGAGTCGCGCAGGTCGCGGTAACGCAACAGCAGCACCTGGTCGCGGGAGAACAGGCCGAACAGGTGGGCGAGCTGCTCGCCGTAGCGGCCGAGGGAGACATAGTGCCAGAAATCCGCCCACCCGGCCGCGCGGCGGCGTTCCTCCAGCGCGCACGCCCGGACGAAGTCGCGCTCGGGTTCCAGGCCCGCGGCCCACAGGTGCGTCCAGTTGGAGTGCGCCCGGTCGACCGGGTTGCGCAGCAGCACCACGAGGCGCGCCTTGGGTAGCAGCCGGCGGATGCGGTTCTGCGCGTCGAGGTCGTAGAGGTAGAAGGGGGTGGCCTCGCCGCGCAGCGCCCCCTCGGGTGCCGGGTCGAACAGCGCCTCGTAGTCGCCGCGGCGCCAGACATGCTCCTGGTAGGTCTGCGCGTCGCCAGGGCCGCCGCGGGCCGGCGGCGGCCCGGCGGACAGGAAGAACTTCGGCTCCTTCACCGTCGGCAGGAACAGCGCCGGATGGCGGGCCAACGCGGCATGCAGCGCGGTCGTGCCCGCCTTGGGCACGCCGATCACGAGGAAGTCGGGCAGGGCCATGCTGGGAACGCTCCGGCGGTTCGGACGGTGGCCAACCCAAGCAAGTCGACCGGTGAAATCAGGATGGTAGCCGCGGGTGGGACGCGGTGGGACCGGCTTGGCGACACCTGCGATGTCCGGCAACGGTAGGGTTGCGCGATGGCAACCAGCCCGCAGCACATCGAGGCGCGGCACGTCGAGGCGCGGCACCTCGAGGCGCGGCACCTCGAGGCCCGGGCGGTGCCGCTGCCGGGCCGCCGCCCCGCCGTCACCGTGGCCGAGGCTCCCGGGCGCGGCCCCGGGCACTGGGCCGGCGCCCCCAGCGCGATCCTCGTCGACGGCGTGTTCTACCTCGCCTACCGGCTGCGGCGCCCCGTCGGTGCCGGGCGCGGCTTCGGGCTGGTGATCGCCCACTCCACCGACGGTGAGACGTTCCGCGAGCTCGCCGTGGTACCCCGGGAGCCGTTCGGCGCCGAGAGCCTGGAACGGCCCGCGCTGGTCGTCACCCCCGAGGGCCGGTTCCGGCTGTACGTCAGCTGCGCCGCGCCCGCGAGCCCGCACTGGTGGGTGGACCTGTTGGAGGCTGACTCCCCGGGCGGCTTCGACCCGGATCGCCGCCGCACCGTCCTGCCCGGCGACCCGCGCACCCTCGCGGTCAAGGACCCGGTGGTCGCCCCCCTCGACGGCGGCTGGCAGCTGTGGGCCTCCTGCCACCCGCTCGACGACCCGCACGCCACCGACCGGATGGACAGCCGCCACGCGACCAGCCCCGACGGCGTGCACTGGACCTGGACGGGCACCGCCCTCGCCCCGCGCCCCGGGCACTGGGACGCCCGCGGTGTGCGCATCAGCGCCGTGCTGACCGACGGCCCGCGCCCGGTCGCCCTCTACGACGGGCGGGCCAGCGCCGAGCAGAACTGGGCCGAACGCACCGGCCTCGCCCTCGCCGACACGGCGCGCCGCTTCGAGGCCGTGGGCGACGAGCCGGTCGCCGTCGCGACGGTCGGCGACGGCGCGCTGCGCTACGTCACCGTTGTGCCCCTGCCCGGCGGCGGTCACCGGCTGTTCTACGAGGCGGCGAACCCCGACGGCAGCCACGAACTACGCACGGAGCTGCACGAGCCGGCCTGATCCACCCGGCGCCGCCCCCCGGCCGCGGGGACGGTGAACGCCGCTTCGGGCACACCGCGGCCGCACCGCGCCGCCGCGACCCCCGTGGGATGCATCACGGTATTCATCGGCAACAGGCGGTAAGATCGTGTCTCGGTCGGGGGCATGCTCACCCGATATTCGCGCCGGTTCCGGCTGTCCGTGTACATCGGGTTCATGATCCGGGGCGTTCGCCGCGGGCTGGGTCCTCGCGCGGCGCCTCGCGGCGGGCGCGGACCGCACCCGCCGCAGCGTAGGAGGAACCGTCGCCATGACCGCCGAGGTGTTTTCGGTGCCCGCCAGCCGGCTGCCCGGCGACAGCGTGCGCTCACCCAAGACGGCGGAGCTGCTCACCCGCCGCCTGCGCCGCATGATCGTCTCCGGGGAGCTGCGCGCCGGGGACTTCCTGCCCCGCGAGGCCGAGCTCATGACCCACTTCGGGGTGTCGCGCCCGACGCTGCGCGAGGCGGTGCGGGTGCTGGAGGCCGAGTCCCTCGTCGAGGTGCGCCGCGGGTCGCGCACCGGCGCCCGTATCCGCGTGCCCGGACCCGAGATGGTGGCCCGCCCCGCCGGGCTGCTGCTGCAGCTCGCGGGCGCCACCATCGCGGAGGTGCTCACCGCCCGGCTCGGCGTCGAGCCGCTGGGGGCCGCGCTGTTCGCCGCGCACGGCACCCCCGAGGCGATCGCCGCGCTCGTCGCCGACATCGAGGTGTGCGAGGACGAGGTCCGCCGGGAGCGCCCCGGCGGGGCGTTCTCCCAGGTGCACCGCACCGTCGTCGAGGGGTCGGGTAACCGGGCGCTGGTCGTCACCGCCGGGATGATGCACGAGATCATCGGCCGGCACGTCGCGGCGAAGACCCGCGCGGCGCTCGCCCAGGACGATCCGGGCACGCTCGCCGCCTGCCGCCAGGCCGTCGACACCTACCGCCTGCTGCTCGACCACATCCGCGCCGGCGCCGCCGACGAGGCCCAGGCGCTGTGGCGGTTCCACCTGGAGCGGACCAACGCGCTGCTGCTGCGCGACGTCGACCCGAACACGGTCGTCGACATCCTCGACTGACGCGCCGCCCGGTCGGGTGGGTCGGGT
>NZ_FZMO01000127.1 GCF_900197875.1 Frankia canadensis
CGGCTCGGCGGCTCGCGTCCGTCGTCCAACATGGGCATCTGCATTCCAACGCGCCGCTGCGGGCGCTGCTGCGCACCCATCTGCCGGCCGTTCCGATCGAGGATCTGCCGGTGCCCTTCCAGTGCGTGGCGGCGAGCATCGAGCGGGCGGCGGCGCACTGGTTCGACCAGGGTCCGCTGGTCGAGGCGGTGCTGGCCTCCTGCGCGGTGCCGGCGTTGCTGCCGCCGGTGCACATCGGTGGCGAGCACTTCATCGACGGCGGCATCGTCGACTCCAACCCGGTGGGACGGGCGGTCGAGCTCGGCGCGCGCACCGTGTACGTGCTGCACGTGGGACGGATCGAACGGCCGCTGCGGCCGCCGCGGTGGCCGTGGGAGGCGGGGCTGGTCGCGTTCGAGATCGCCCGGCGCCGCGGGTTCACCGAGGCGATGGCGCGGCTGCCGGCGGGTGTCGCCGTGCACGTCCTGCCGGCCGGGGATCGCGGGGCGCCGCTCGTGCCGCTGCGCTACCGCTCCACCGGTGGCCTCCGCCGGCGCATCGCGCTGGCCCGCACGGCGACCGCGGCCTATCTCGACGCGGCCACCGAGGGTCGGACGCGTTCGGTGGACGTCGGCTGAGACGCGAGGTCGGTGCCGACACGGGGTCGGTGCGGACGTGGGGTGGCGCGGAGGAGGGAGCGTGATGGCTGTTCCGCCGTGGCCGGTGCGCCGGTTCGTGATCGATCCGCTGTTCGTGCCCCTCGCCGCGGCGGGGGCGGTGGTCGGGCTGGTCGTCGCGGCGCTCGGCCTGCTCGGCGCCCCGCTGGACCGGCGGCTGCGGGTCACGCGGGCGGCCCTGCTCGCCGCGGCCTACCTGACCGCCGAAGCGGTGGTGATCGTGAGCGCCTTCGGGCTGTGGCTCGCCCGCCCGGCGCTCGGCCGCCGCTACGAGGGAGCGCACGTGTGGCTGCTGCGCCGCGCCCTCGACGAGCTGATCGCGGCGGCGCGCCGGCTCGTCGGATTCCGGCTGGAGATCGGCGAACCGCCGGTCGGGCCCGCCCCGGGCGGCGGCACCCCGCCGGTGCTCGTGCTGAGCCGGCACGGGGGGCCGGGGGACTCGTTCGTGCTGGTACATCTGCTGCTCAGCCACTACCGGCTGCTCCCGCGCGTGGTGCTGATCGACCGGCTTCAGCTCGACCCGGCGATCGACATCCTGCTCGGCCGGCTCGGCGCCTGCTTCGTGCGCAACGACGGCTCGGACGATCAGGCCGCCGCGCGGATCGGCGAGCTCGCGGGCCGGCTGGGCGCCGACGAGGCGCTGGTGATCTTCCCGGAGGGGGCGAACTTCACCCCGTCACGCCGGCGCCGGCTGATCGCCCGGCTGCGGGCGCGCGGCCAGTGGGACCGGGCGGCGGTCGCCGAGGACCTCGACGCGGTGCTGCCGCCGCGACCGGCCGGGGTGCTGGCGGCGCTGGCGGCCGGGACGATCACCGCGACGATGATCGTCGCGCATGCCGGCCTCGACGAGCTGAACGATCCCGGGGAGGTCTGGCGGGCGGTGCCGTTCACCGCTCCGCTGCTGCTGCGCTGGTGGTGGGCTCCGGTGGAGCAGATCCCCGACTCCGCCGCGGGCCGCCGGCAGTGGCTGACCATGCACTGGGCGGTGATGAACGCCTGGATCGACGCCCGCCGCGCCGACGTCGACGTCGAGAAGGCCGGTCCTGACAGTGACGCCGCCCATCCCGACGCCGACGCGGCCGACCCCGCCAGCGACGGCGACGCGGCCGATCCACCCGACGCCGAATGGCCGGCGGCCGCCGCGTTGCCGTCGGAGGCCGCCGTCCCGACGGTGCCCGCGGTCAGGAGCGACGGGCCATCTTGATGGTCTTCTCCAGTTGGTCGCGGTCGACCTCGGCGACGCGGCCGTTGGTCGGCACGGTGGGGATGTGACCGCCACCAAGGACCAGGTCGGTGGTGTGCCGTAGGCCCATGTCCTTCTGCTCGACGTCGAGGATGGCCTCCTCGACCCGGTACAGCTTCTCGATCTTGGAGACCTTCGCCTCGACCTGCGCGGCGACGATGCGCAGCCGCCGCTCGGCCTTGGCCAGGCGCCGCTCCAGCCGGCGGTCGAACAGGTTGGGCAGCGGCTCGTCCCGCTCGGTCGGGTCGTGCAGGTACAGCTCGACGGCGACGGCGACCAGCGGGATCAGCGCCTGGAAGAGGATCACGGCGCCGCCGGTCGTCTCCCCGGCCGTGCCCTGGCTGCGTACGAGCACGCCGGCGATCGACAGCAGCAGGAAGATCGCGGTGGTCAGGCCCAGGGCCAGCGGCGACGAGCGGGACTCGACCAGCTGCTCCCGAGTGTCCGGGTCGATCTTGAGTCGGCCGGCGTCGGCGTCGACGAGCATCTGCTGCTGCGCCCGGGCGAGGATCGACGCCTTGATCCCGTGCGCGAGCGCCACCCCGGCGATGAACACGGCGACGCCGAGCAGCCCACCGAGCCACCACTCCGGACCGTAGCCGCCGACGTCGGCGAGCACGGCGTACGACTGGGCGAACACGTAGAAGTCGAGCGCCGCCAGCACGGTCAGCACGGCCGCCCGTGCCGGCCCGGCCAGCGCCATCTGCGGGATGCGTTCCTGCACCCCGACGCTGCGCCACAGCCGGCCCTGCTCGACCTTGTTCTTGATCAGCTCGGTGCGCCGCTCCCGGCGCTCCGCCCGTGAGTCGATCTCCATCCGGAGCTCGGCGATCAGCTCTTCAAGCGTTCGCCCGTCGGCCCGCACGGACGCCCGGACATCCTGTACCTCCGCGTCCTCCAGGCTCTTGAGCACCTTGGGGCGCGTCTCCGCGCCGGCCAGCGCGACGTCGGCGTCCCCCACCCTGCGGATGAGCTGCTTGGCCAGACGCCCTGGCGCGTTTCCCCTGCGCAGCACCGTTTCAGGCTCCTAGTCGATCGGACGGGCGAAGGTGCCGCCGACGAAGCAGAGCATCGCGCAGACGATGCCGAGCACCGAGGCGACCATCGACTCGCGCGCGCCCTGCTGCTCGTCACCGGAAAAGACCATGGTCAGCACCAGGGTGCCGACGCCGACGATCGCGCCGACCGCGCCGAGCAGGAAACGTCGCTGGATCGTCTCCCGCGGTGGCAGCTTGGACAGCGCGTCGATGGGCGCGATGCGTCCGGCCCGGGCCTGGTTGCCGACCCGGCGGCGGATGTCGCGGAGCCGGAACGTGTTGCCGGCGATGAAGAAGCTGACCGCTGTCACGATCATGGATCCGGTGACCGAGACCCGGGCGAACGGCGACGACAGGGTCAGCCACACCCAGATCTCCAGCACCGCCAGCAGGGCCAGACAGGTGAGGATGACCACGGTCGAGCGCATGAGCGCTGGGCTGAAGTGCTGTTCTTCGGGTTCGTGCAGGATCCCCATCGGATGCCTCCTCGGCTTGGGCTGCACCGGGGCCGCGGTCGGCAGCGGTTGGGACGGATCGGCGGGGTGCGGGCCGCGACGGGTACGGACGGCGGGCTCCGGGGAGTGGGGCGCCGCGCCGTCGGACGCGGGCGGGACGGGGACGGGCGTGGTCTGGACGGGCGTGGTCTGGATGGGCGTGGTCTGGATGGGCGTTGTCAGGACGAGTTGGACGGGCGGCGTGGCGGCCGGCGCCGGCGGATCCGTGAGTGCGTTAGCTGCAGTCACTGCTGATCCGTCGGCACAGCTCGGCCCGCAGGTAGCGGGCGAGCTCCTGCTGGGGACGGTCCGCGGTGCCTTCATTGACACCGAGGAAACGGACCTTCGCCGCGCCGGCCGACGCGATCTGCCCCGTCTCGAAGCAGCGTTTGACCAGCCCCTCGGCGATCGAGGGCGACGCCGTCTTGCCCTCGGTGTTGAGGCAGTCGGCGTCCTGGCCGGTGCCGAGCAGGTCGGTCCACACGAGCACGGTCACGTCGGTGACCTTCACGCCCGGCGTGGAGCGCGCGGAGGTGACCTCGTCGTTGATGCCGCCGAGCAGTCCGGTGACGCTGCCGGCCGGGTTGACCTTCTCAGCCTGGACGATGTGGCTGACCTCGGTGCCCAGAGCCTTGGCGGCCGCGGTGCGGTCCTTCTCCGCCCGGCGGCTGTTGTTCCGCTTGATCTCGAACATCCGGTCGCCGTGGAAGCAGTCCGAGTACGTCATCGGGCCGCCGCCGCTGGCGACGAGGCGGATGAACGAGCCGTCCTTCAGCGCGGTGTCGAGGTAGGGCTGCAGGCGCGCCTCGACCCGCTGCGCCGTGGCCGGCGAGTTGTCGCTCACGTCGAGCAGCACCAGCAGCAGCGGCGCGCCGGACTCGGGCGTCTTTTCCTCGTACTTGCCGCAGTCCAGTGGGCCGCTCGCCTTGGCCGTGCCGAGCAGGCCGCCGTTGCAGCCCGCGAGCGCGGTGGTCGCGAGCATGGCGGCGGCGGCCACCCCGGCGACCCGGGCCCGGCGGTCCGTGCCGAACCGGCGTTCCGGGCCGGTCCCGCGTCCCCCACGGGGCCGGGCCAGCGCGGTCCGGGCGCGGTCGGTCCAGCGGCGGCCGTTTCGGGCGGCCTCAACGTCGCACGTCATCGAAGAACGATCTCCACTCGGCGTCGGCTCGCGTCGGCGACGCCGTCCCGCGCGCCCTGTTCGCCCCGGCCCTCGACATCGAGCACGGAGCTGGGAATGTTCTGCGTCGCCAGCCACGCCTCGACGGCCTTCGCCCGGTCCAGCGACAGCTTCTGGTTGTCCTCGGGGCGCCCGACCCCGTCGGTGAACCCGACGACGGCGATGCGGCCGGCGTGCTCACGGATCGCCGGGACGATCTGCGAGAGCGTGGTCACCGACTGCGGCAACAGGGTGCTGCTGTTTGAGTCGAACAGGTAGTCGGCGCTGACCGTCGACACCTGGCTGCCGTCCGCCTGGATGACGAACTTGCTCAGCGGCGGCAGCGGGTCGGCTTTGATCTGGGGTGCGTTGCGGGTCGCGTGCGGCGCCGGGGTGAAGTCGCTGCCGGCGCTGCCGGAGGCGCAGCCGGCGGCCAGGCCGAGCGTCACGGCGAGCGCCACGCTCGCGGACGCACGAATCCCCGGACTGCCGCGCCTGGACGTGGCATCTCCGGGTGTGGAGTGAACGTGATCCACGGTCTGCCCCCAACGGCGAATGCGGGGCCCACCATAACGGGGGTGTCTGGGGCACTTCCGTGCGCCCGGGGGTGTTGTGCGCATAGTGGGACGAGCTGGTGACCCGTTGAGCGGCTCGTTCCCCGGGTGTCGCGTACTGTCCGTTCGGCGTCCGCTCAGCGGGCGGGTGGGCGGCTGGTGACGAAGATCGAGGTGGACGGCACGTACTCGCCGCGCCGCGGGCCCCACTGGCCCCACGTCCGGTCCTGGCCGGCGGGCCACTCCGGCTCGATGATGTCGTGCAGGACCAGCCCGGCCGCGACGATCTCGCGGACCCGGTCGCCGATCGTGCGGTGCGTCTCGGTGTAGACGGCGCGGCCCTGGTCGTCGTGCTCGGTGTAGGCACGCCGGTCGAAGTAGCTGTGATAGACCCGCAGGCCGTTGTCGTCCGGGTCGTCCGGCAGGCACCAGACGAACGGGTGCGTCGTCGAGAACACCCAGCGCCCGCCCGGTCGCAGAACCCGGGCGACCTCCCGCATCACCGCCGCGCTGTCCGCGACGAACGGGACGGCGCCGAACGCGGAACAGGCCACGTCGACGCTCGCGTCGGCGAACGGCAGCGCCATCGCGTCGGCCTGGACGAGCGGGACGTCGACGCCGGTGCTCGCCGCGTAGGCGCGGGCCTGCGCCAACTGCCCGCTGGACAGGTCGAACGCCACCACTCGGGCACCCTGCCCGCGCAGCCAGCGGGCGCACTGCGCGCCGCCGCAGCCGACCTCCAGTACCGTGCGGCCGGCCACCTCGCCGAGCAGGCGCAGGTCCGATTCGCGCAGTCCCTCCGGGCTCCAGCAGAAGTCGCTGTCCCCGAGGAACTCGCCGTGCTCCGCCTGGTACTCGGCGGCCGCGTCGTCCCAGTAGATGCGGCTGGCCGACCGGGCGGTGTCGGCGTCGATGTCAAGGTAGCCGTAGGCGGGGGGTGGCGCGCCCGTCACGTCGTCGGTCACGGGACCGCATGCTCGCATCCCCGCCCGCGGCGGCTCACACCGCGGTATGGCTGACCGCGGCGCCGATCACCGCGCGGTCGTCGGCGACCGTGATCGGGGTGTAGACGACGGCGGGCTCCGGCTCCCGGTCGACCAGCCGGCCGCGGCGGCTCTCCCCGACCAGGCGCGCCCGGCCCTGCAGGGAGCCCGCGCTGACCTCGTGGTCCGCCGGGCCGAACGGGCCGGTGCCGGCCAGCCCGGACTGGGTGGGCGCCGAGGTGGCGTAGATGCGCACCACCGCGCCCGGCACGGTCGTCCAGCGCAGCACCGTGCCACCGAGGGTGCCGCGGGCCTCCAGGTCGAGGACCGCCCGCGGCCGGGCGACGACCCGCACCATGATCTCCGCGGCGCCGGTAGGGGCCAGCGCGTCCGAGCCGTCGTTGCCGTCCGGCGAGGGCACCCACACCCGGTAGCGGTAGACGGCGCTCGTCGACGCGTCCTCGTCGAGGAAATGGCCGCCCGCGCCGCGGAACCGCCGCTTCGCCCCGGACAGCGGCGACGTCTCGGCGAAGGTCCGCTCGATGACGACCTCGTCGTGCTCGGCCATCGGCCGCCAGGACAGCTCGACCGCGTCGCCGGCCATGCTCGCCCGCAGCGCCGTCACCGTCGGGGCGAGCGTCCGCGGCCCGCTGCGCGCCGGCGCCGAGCGCAGCCGCCCCGCGTCGCTGGCCAGCACCGCGACCACCTCGTGCCAGTGCTCGACCCCGCGTGGGACGCCGGCGTCGAACAGCTCGGTGGCCGCGGTGATCCCGAGGCTGCGCTCGCGGCGGCCGTTCGGCGCGGCCGGGTCGGCCAGCACGCGGCAGACCCGGTAGGACACGCCGGGCGTCGCGGACGGCGTCCAGCGCAGCAGCACCGCGCCGTCCTGCTCCGTCGCGGTGAGCTCGGCCGGCGCGGCGGGCTCCGCGGCCGGCGCGGAGGGATGCTCGCTCGGCGGAGCGGGGATCTCGGCCGGTGCCGCGGGGCGGGCCGGCGGCGTGGGGGGTGGCTGCTCGGCGGCGCGCGGGGAGAGCCGGGTCTCCGCGTCGGCGTCGGCGTCGTCGACGTCGTTGGCATCCCGCGCGGAACGCGGCGACGGCGGTGGGGGGCCGAGCGTGCGGCCGGTGCCGTCGCGGCCGTGCGGATCGGAGAACCGCAGGCGCCAGGACAGGCCGTCGGCCCGGCTCACCCCGACCCGGCCCCGGCTGAGGGCGACCTGTTCGAGCAGGTCGCGGGCCCGGTCCGGGGTCATCCGCAGCGCCGGGTCCTTCTCCAGCAGACCGTCGAGCACCGGGCCGATGGCGCCAGCGTGCCGGGTGGGCCCGGGTGGGTGCAGCACGATCGCGGCGAGCATCGCGCCGAAGCTGTCCCGCTCGAACGGCGGACGGCCCTCGACCGCGTAGTACAGCGTGCCGCCCAGGCTGAACAGGTCCGCCTCGAACGTCGCCGGATGGTTGTTGAGACGCTCCGGGGCCATGTAGAGCGGCGTGCCGAGCACGCCGGTCACGGTCAGGGTGGGATCCCCGTCGCCGGTGGCGATGCCGAAGTCGGTGAGCACGATCCGGCCGTCCGACCCGATCAGCACGTTGGACGGCTTGACGTCGCGGTGGACGATGCCGTGGTCGCGGGCGGAGACCAGAGCGTCGATCATCGCCACCCCGACGCGCGCCACCTCGGCCGGCGGCAACGGGCCGTCATCCCGGACGACCTCGAACAGCGAGCGGGACGGCACCAGCTCCATCACGATCCACGGCAGGCCGTCATCGAGGACGACGTCGAGGATCGTGACGACATGCGGATGAGCGCGCAGCTTGGCGGCATGGCGCGCCTCGCGCAGCGCCCGCTCGACCCGGTCGGCCCGCTCCGCGTCGGCGACCCCGCCGGCGAACTCGATCTCCTTGAGCGCCGCCTCCGTCTCCAGGACGGAATCGAAGGCACGCCAGACCGTTCCCATCGCACCCGCACCCAGCCGCGCGACGAGACGGTATCGGCCCGCCACCATGCGGTTGCCTACCGGAACGGCAGCCACGACACCCCCTTGGCTTCGTCTATTGTCGCAGGCCAGCTTCCCAGCTGAGCCGAAATGTCACGAGCTGCGCCCATGCCTGTGTCGGGCCGGCGAGTCGTCCCAGGTCATGGGACCGCGCGGTGCCTGGCGCCGGTCAGGGCGGCGGTGGTCCGGGCGCTGACGGGGCCATCGCGAACGCGCATCCGGTGGCCACGAGCAGGGTCGCGGCCACGGCGAGCAGGATCCGCCCGGGCTGATCGACGCCCGACGCCCGGGCCAGCACGACGCCGCCGCCCGCGCCGGTGAACGCGGCCAGGACGGTGACCAGCGTGCCCGTGACCTGGCCGCTGGGGAACAGCATCTGGGCGCAGGCCGCGCCGACCAGCATCGCCGCGGCCACCCCGACCACGTCCGGGTGCGGGTGCCCGGTGCCCGCGGCCCACAGACCGGCCGCGCCGAGCAGGCCCCCCAGCACCAGCACCAGCACCAGCCCGGCCACGAGCGGCGCGGGCGCCGCCGCGGGCCGGACCGTGGGCGGCCCGTGCGTAGGCCGAGGTGTGGTCAGCGGCGGTGTGGTCAGCGGTCGCGGGTGGGGGGACTGCCGCGTCTCGTCGTGATCAGGCGCTTGCGTCGCCGAGCCGTCCTCGCGTGCCACGGGCGCGGCGTGCTCGCCCGGCCGGTCGGGCGTGCCGCGCGGGCGCAGCGCGCAGGTGAGGACGTCGACGAGGGCCGCGGCGGTCGGTCGCTCGTCCGGTTCCTTGTGCAGGCAGCGGCGGACGACGTCGCACAGCCGGTCGGGCACGCCGTCGAGGTCCGGCTCGGTCGCGGTGATCCGCAGCGCGACGATCTCCTGGGTCTCGCCGGCGAAGGGCCGCCGGCCGGTCGCGGCGAACACCAGACAGCAGGCCCAGGCGAACACGTCGGAGGCCGCCGTGGCCACGTGGCCGTCGAGCTGCTCGGGGGACATCCAGGCGATCGTGCCGACGAGCTCGCCGGCCTGGGTGTACCCGCTGTAGTCGGCCGAGCGGGCGATGCCGAAGTCGATGATCTTCGGCCCCTCCCAGGACATGACGATGTTCGCGGGCTTGAGGTCGCGATGCACGACCTGGGCGTCGTGGATCGCCGCCAACGCCGTGGCCAGGCCGATCGCGAGGTCGTCGAGCTGCCCGTCCACCAGTGGACGGCGCTCCAGCACGGCCGCGTGCAGGGTGGGTCCGGGCACGTACTCCGTGGCCAGCCACGGCCGGACGCAGTCGACGTCGGCATCGATCACCGCGGCGACGGACGGTGCGCGCACGTGCCGGGCGGCGGCGACCTCCGCCCGGAAGCGCGCCCGGAAGGCCGGGTCGCTCGCGACGTACTCGTGCGGAACCTTGACGGCGACCGGCCGGTCCTGCGCGCCGTAGCCCAGGTAGACGACGCCCATGCCGCCCGAGCCGATCCGCTGGTGCAGCCGGTACGGGCCGATCACCGCCGGATCGGTGTCGATCAGTGGTCGTAGCATGGCGCGCCCCTCAGCCCCTGGTCCCGGCGGCTCCGTCGGCGCTCACTCTGCCGCCCCCGCGTCTCGGTCACGTCACCGAGATCCGGTCATGTCGTGCCGCAGCTCGGCGCGCGTCGGAATTGCCGAAGGTAGTACTCCGCCGCGGCCGGATGAAGAGGTATGTAACAAAAAAGCGGCCCTTCGTAAATCGAGAGCGCGTCCGGAATGGTGTGATGAGCCGGATTCGTCTGCCACAGCGCGGTGGCGAAATCCGCCGGCCGGCGGAACAGCTCGGCGGTCGCCCGCCGAACGAGGACCGGGTCGGTGTCCACCCGCGCGATCAGGCCGTTGGGAATCGTGATCGTTCGTATCGGCCTGATCCCCGGGTAGTCCGCCGGTCCCAGGCCGCCGGCGCCGAACACCGCGCCGGGGTAGGAGCGTTCCCGGCCGCCGTAGAAGACGTTCCAGTCGCGGGTGATCCCGGCCAGCTGGTCCGACAGGTCGAGCAGCCGCAGCCGGGCGCCGCCGTTGATCGCGGCACGGATCTGCCGGGTGCCGGGGCCGCCGGCCCAGACCACCGCGTCGACCCGGCCGGCGCCCAGCAACCGCAGCGCGTTGTCCAGGTTCGACGGATCCAGGTCGGGATGGCAGCCCGGCAGCCCGACCCGCAGCAGCACGTCGGCGATCTGCCGCGTCCCCGAGTTCGCCTCGCCGGCGGCGATGGTGCGGTGGCACAGGTCGGCGAGGCCGCGCACGGGCGCGTCCGCCGGCCCGCGCGGCCGATCCCGCACGATCACGTGCAGCAGATCCTGGTGCACCGGGCCCAGGGTTCGCAGGCCCGTCACCTTCTGGCCGCCGCGGGTCGGGTCGAACTGGTTCACCCCCTCCGCCGCGTCGACGGTGGTGTTGAGCTGCGCGATCGCGAGAGCACAGCGCGGCGGGTCGGCGGACTGCAGGTCGTAGAGGTTGTCGGTGGAGCCCGCGGTCTGTACGACGTCGACGTCGAAGTGCTCGGGGGCGGCCTGCAGCCGGGCGCGCAGGACGCCCGCGAACTGGTTGTACGGCGAGCCGACGCTGCCGGTGAAGATCTGCACCGACCGGCACGCCGAGCGACCGGCCGGCGGCCAGGCCGCGGTGGACCGGTCCGCCGTGACGGCGAGGCCGACGGCGACCGCGACCGCGAGCAGGACGACGACACCGGTCGTCACCCGCTGCCGGCGGGTCAACCCGCGCCCGCCC
>NZ_FZMO01000124.1 GCF_900197875.1 Frankia canadensis
CCCGTGTCCCCGCCACCCGTGTCCCCGCCACCCGTGTCCCCGCCACCCGTGTCGCCGTCTGCGTCTCCGTGACCGCCTCCCGCGGCCGAGGCGTGACCTCGCCGGCGGACGCGGCGATGGCGTCGTGGACGAACGCGAGCTTGGCCTGGACCGCGGCGGTGAGCACGAACGGGTAGAGGTCGTCGCGGCCCATGCTCCGGTTGATCGCGTTGAGCGCGTACGTCAACGGCAGCCACTGACTGATGATCCCGGCGATCCCGCCGCCGGCCCGAACGGCGGCGGGATCGCCGGGCTCGGCGGCGTGGTGGTCTGGCGCGACCCCGAAGGCGGCCAGATCGGGTCCGTCGACATGTAGGCCGAACTCCGCCGACGTCCGCAGCGTGTCCCGGATGTGCAGGTAGTGGGCGAAGGTCTCGGCCCAGTCCTCCCACGGATGCATGGTGGCGTAGGCACTGACATGGGTCTGGTCCCAGGCCGGCGGTGGACCCTCGGCGTAGTGGCGGCGCAGGGCGGCCGCGTAGTCGATGTCCGGATCGCCGAACAGGGCGCGGAAGCGGGCCGCGCGGTCCGGTTCGTCGGCCACGAGCGACGACCAGAAGTAGTGCCCGACCTCGTGCCGGAAGTGCCCGAGCAGCGTGCGGTACGGCTCACCGAGCCGGGTGCGGACCCGCTCGCGGTGGGCGTCGTCCGACTCGGCCAGGTCCAGGGTGATGACGCCGTCGCTGTGCCCGGTCACCACCGGGTGGTCGGCGCTGTTCAGCAGGTCGAACGCGAGTCCCCGCTCGGGATCGTCGAGCTGGGAGGTGACGGGCAGGCCGAGGTCGAGCAGCTGGGCGACGAGCCGCCGCTTGGCCGCCTCGGCCCGCGCGAACCGCTCCCGGCCCACCTCGTCGGTGTCCGCGGGCCGGGTGCGCGTCAGCCGACAGCACGCGCACAGCTCGTCCGGGTGGTCCGGGTGGTCCGGGTCGTCGGCCCGGTCCGCCGGGGCGGCGACGAGCCAGTTGCACCCGGCCGCGCGGGCGCCCGCGCATCGGCGGTACCGACGTCGGTCGCGCTCCGCCACGCCGGCGCTCACCGCCACCGGCGGCAGTTCCCGCAGCACGCCGGGCAGGTCACCATCGGGCTCCCCTGAGCCGGACGAGGTGTCCGCCATCAGGGTGACAACGCGGCCCTGGCCGGGATCGAATCCCAACGGCGCCTCGCACCGCAGACAGGCGGTGTTCTCGAAGAAGACGAGCTGGCCGCACCGCGCGCATCCGCTGACCTTCACCTGATTCCTCCCACCGACCACCGTCACCCACCACGGGTCACCCACCGCCGCGGACCGGCTCAGGTACGGCCAACCGCCCGGCACCCGGGCTGACCTGGGACGACGCGGAACAACGCCCGCACGGAGACTCCCGCGGCCCACCCGGCCCGGTCCACGGACGGGCAACGACGTACCCGGAGATCGGACTTCTCACGCATCCGCCCGCGATGTCACCACCGCGGCCGCCGCACACCCTCTGGCATCACCCGCCTGCGCTCCGCCCAGCCACCGGCGCGCGCGAAACGTGACGTACGCCCGAGGTGACTCCTTCGCGACAGAGATCACGGATACCCCGGGAGGTCCGGTCCGATGCCGGCCGGTTATCCTTGACACGCTCCGCAATCTCCTCCACGGAGGACCAACGCGAGGAGGTGGCCGCTGTGAGTCCTGGCGGGTGCTCCAGTAAAGGCCGCTTCCTGCTCGTGGGCGTCGGCCAGGGCTGAGTCCTCGGCCTGGGCGCGCATCGCGCGCCCAGCTCACGTCCACGATCCCGGGGTCGACGACTCCCCCGGGGCACTGCCCGGAAGCCGGCCGTGATCCGGCCCGCGGTTCGCCTCCGGCGACGATGTCACGTCGCCGGTCCTTCCCAGGCTGGGTGATGACGGCCTGTCCGTCCTCACCCGGCCGGGCCGCCGACTGCGTATGTCCGCGTCGGCGGTGAACCGCGGCTCCCTCACATCCACCGGCCCCCGACGCCCGGGCCGGGCAGTGCACGAGCAGGTGCGGTCGATGACGTCGTGTCGACCTGGGGCCGCCGTGGCAACGATGCCGCGCGGCCAGCTCGAGAAGTGCGCGCACCGGCGGCGATCGCCCGCGCGCGGATGGGGAGCTTCCATGGCCATCACCGCATCGCGGACCACGGACCGTCGGGGTCTGCGCGCCGAGCGCCTCGACCTGCCGGACGCCGGCAGATCCGTTCCGTTCCCCCGGGTCGACCGGGAGAGTGTGAGCCGCTTCGCGGAGACCATCGCGCGGTTCCTCGGCACCGGGCGGTATCTCACGATCCAGACCGGTGTCGTCATCGTCTGGATCGCGCTGAACATCGCCGTCCCGCTGATGCGCTGGGATCCCTACCCGTTCATCCTGCTGAACCTCGCCTTCTCCACCCAGGCGGCGTACGCCGCGCCGCTCATCCTGCTGGCGCAGAACCGCCAGGACGACCGGGACCGGGCCGCGCTCACCGAGGACCGGGCGGTAGCCGGGCGGATGCGGGAGGACACCGAGTTCCTGACGCGCGAGGTCGCCGCGCTGCGCCTCGCCCAGAGCGAGGCGGCGACCCGCCAGTACGTCCGCGGCGAGCTGGCAGGTCAGCTGGAGGCGCTGCGCGGCGATCTGGAGGGCCTGCTGCTCGAGGCGATCCGCGCGTCACTGGTGGCGGTGCCGTCCGCGGCCGCGGCGGTTCCCGCCAGCGCCGCGGTCGCCGCCGGGACGGCGGAGGTGACGGGCGCGGCGGGAGCTTCGGGTATACCTGATCCGCAGGGTGCGGCGGATGTGGCCCGCACCGCGGGGGTCACCGGGACGGGGAGGACCGCGGCCAAGACGCGGGGCAACGGGGCCGCTCTCGCGCCCGAAGCGGGCGGTGTCTCCACCACCCGCGGGGCCAGGCGGAGCAAGGGTGCCCGCCGTGCGCGAGCCGCCCTCGCCGCCTCGACCACGGGCGCGACCACCGCCGAGCTCGAGGCCGGCGCCGCCACAGCCACCCAGGCCGAGGCCGAAGGCGGGGCAATCACCGCGGCTCATCACGCGCGGTATCCACTCGACGGGCGGCAGAACTCAACAAAAAGGGTGATCCGCCCTCAGCGGGTACCCGCACGCGACACGTCCGACGACTGCCCGCATAGGCGCGGTCCGAGCCAGTAGCGTGCGGCAGGTGCGTGCCGGCCGGTCGTGTCGCTCCCGTCCCACTCCGCCTGCGGGCGCCACCGGTCGATGGCGGCGCGGCGCGCGGATGGCTGCGGCGAGCCTCGGCCTGCTGGCGGCGCTCATGGTCAGTGGGCCCGGAATGGCCGGCGCCGCCACCCCGGCCCCCGCTGCGCCGGCGGCCGCCACACCGGGCACGGCCGCGGCGGGCACAGCGGCTCCGGGCACAGCGGCTCCGGGCACGCTCCCCGCGTCCGCGCCGCCCGCCGATCTCGCCGCCCGGTACTGGCTCGTCGCCGATGCCGGCACCGGTGCCATCCTGGCCGCCTCAGGCCTGCACAACCGGGACATGCCGGCCAGCACCATGAAGATCCTCACCGCGCTGTCGATCCTGCCGGGCCTGCCCGCGGACAAGATCGTCCCGGTGGGCGAGGACGCCGCCCGGGTCGACGGTACGAAGGTCGGCCTCGTACCCGGCGTCGGATACCCGGTGCGCGACCTCGCCACCGCGATGCTCATCGCCAGCGGCAACGACGCGACGGTGTCGCTCGTCGACGCCGCCGGCGGCTCGACCGCCGTGCTCGCCCGGATGAACGCCCTCGCCGCCTCCCTGGGCGCACGCGACACGGTCGCCGGCGACCCCACCGGTCTGGACAGCCCGGGCCAGCTCACGAGTGTCCACGATCTGGCCGTGTTCGGCCGGGCCGCGATCAACGACCCGAGCGTGCGGGGATACCTGACCATCCCGCGGGCGTCCCTGCCCGGTCGCGGCGGCCAGCGCTTCGAGATCCAGAACCACAACCTGCTGCTCGGCCGGTACGACGGCACCATCGGCGTGAAGAACGGCTACACGGTGGCCGCCGGCGCGACCTTCGTCGGAGCCGCGACCCGCGGTGGGCGCACTCTCGTCGTCGCCCTGCTGCGCACCGCCCCGTTGTTCGACGCGGACGCCCGCGCGCTGCTCGACTGGGGCTTCGCGAACGACGGTCGGGTCACCCCGGTCGCCTACCTGCCGAAGGCCGCCGGCCAGCCGGGCGAGGACACCGCCGCCCCCGCCGCCGCCCGGCCCGGCACCGCCGCGGTCGCGCCGCGCCCCCGGCCGGGGCAGCGCGGCATCCTCACCGGCGTCGGCCCGACGACCTGGATCGCGCTCGCGCTGACGGCTGTGGCCGTCCCCTCGATCCTGCTGGCGCGCGGCCTGCGGCGCCGGCGCGGGGCGACCGCGCGGGCCGGTCCCGGCCCGGCGACCGCCGCCATGCCCACCGGCCCGCTGGTCCGTCCGCTGGGCGCGGCGGGCCCGCGGCGCCGGCCCGGCCGAGCGGTCCCCGGGGCCCGGCCCCCGCCGCGGCTGCGGCCGTGCGGCGCGGCCGGACCAGGAGCCTCGCGGACCCGACCATCGCGGGTACCCGGGTGGTCACCCGTGGGGACCTGCCCACCAGACCGATCCGGCGGATGGCCGGCGTCGATACCCACGACCCGGCGCCGCACCACATCCCCGGCCGCCGCCGCGGGGACGACCCCCGCCGGCCCGCCCGCGAACGCGATCGTCACGACCCGCGCACCCAGGCCCTCAACCTCCGCGGCGCCGTTCCCCGTCGACGCGACGCCCCCGACGACCGCTACGGCGACGACCGCTACGGCGACGACCGCTACGGCGACGACCGCTACGGCGACGGTCATGACGGCGATCGTCCCGACGCCGGGGACGCCGACGGGCACGCCGTCGGCGGCGTGTACGGCGTCGACGCCCATGACGTCGGTGTCCACCGCGGCTACCCGCGTGACGGCCACCCACGAGACGCCGCGTACGACGACCTCGGTCCCGACGGCCACGGTCCCGAAGGCCACGGTCCCGACGGCCACGGTCCCGAAGGCCACGGTCCCGAAGGCCACGGTCCCGAAGGTCACAGTCCCGAAGGTCATGGCCCCGACGGTCTCAGGTACGGCGGCCACGGATACGACGACCGCGGGCGGGACACGCCTCGTCCCCGCTCCGCTGGGCACGGACCAGCCGGCTATCTCGCGCACCCCGCCGACGGGTTCGTCGTCGAGGGCATCGGCCCTGGCACCGCCGATGCCGGCTCCTACCGCGACACCGCCGCGGACGAGCCCTTCGGCGACGAGCGGTCAGGCGGCCGGCGGCTCGACGGCTCGTCCAGGTTCGGGGACTCCTCCGGCCGCTGAACGCCGGCGGGCGCGGCGCCCGCGGTGCCGGACGGGTGGATGTCGGAGTCGTAGGGCGCCGTCACCGTCCACGCGGCGACGTACAGTGTCCATCGCATCACGATGTTGATCCAGATGAGCAGTCCGACGATCACCGCGAAGGTGCCGTAGACCGGGTTGCTCATCGTCTGCCCGACCAGCCAGGTACCGGCGATCTTGAGAATCTCCAGGCCCACGGCTCCGAGCAGCGCGCCGCGGGCCGCGCGGTGCCGGTCCGTGTGCCGCGGCAGGCGCCAGAACAGGTAGAGGAACACCGCGGCGTCGATGGCGAGGGCGAGGAGCACGGCGAGGACGGCCGCGACCGCGCCCGCCGCGCCGCTGCCGGACAGCCCGACGCGGTCAAGCACGTCCCCGGTCGCCGATGTCGCGAGGCTCGTCACCACGAGCGAGGCCAGCAGGGTGAGTCCCAGGCCGCCGAGCACGGTGATGTCGCGCAGCCGGCGGGTGACGAGATTGCCCGAGTCGGTGTCCTGGTGCCAGACCAGCCGTACCGCGTCGCGCAGCGCGTCGATCCAGGCGAGCCCGGCCAGCAGCAGTGCGATCAGCCCGATGATGCCGACGCCGACCTTGGCGTTGCCGATCGAGGCGACGTCGAGCCGGTCCGCGAGCCCCGGCAGGTAGTCGTTGATCTGCCTGGTCAGGCTGGCGTGCACGCCGGGGTAGGCGTCCACCACGAAGCCGGTGACCGCGAACGCCAGCGCGACCAGCGGAAAGAACGACAGGAACGCGTAGTACGTCGCCGCTGCGGCGAGTCGGTCCCCACCGTCCTCGGTGTACCGCGTGTAGGCACGGATCGCATGGTCGAGGAACGGGCGCCGTGCCCGCACTTCCTCGGCCGCGCCGGACACCGCTCCGACACCTGCCCTCATCGCCTCACGAGACCTCGTCACATCCGTCGATGTCCCCCCGACGATGCTCGCTCACTCCTGGCAGACGATCGACTACTCCCGGGCGTCGGCACCGGCCGGTGGCTCCCCACCGCCCGGTGCGCCCACCCGCCCGCCGAACGGGAAGAAGCGTAGCTCCCGCCAGCGCAGGTCAGCGCCCCGTTCGTAGAGCCCGAAGCCCCGCACGTCGAACTGCGCCCGGTAGTCCGTGAGCGCGTCGTAGGCACGGTCCAGGCCGTCCGCCGCGATGTCATGGGCCACGGTGACGTGCGGGTGGTAAGGGAACGCGAGCGGCCGGTCCAGCGGGCCGGAACGCACCGCCGCGGCCAGCGCCGCGCACCGGGCGGCCCCCGCGATGAGCGCGACGAACACGACCGGGGACAGCGGGCGGAACGTCCCGGCTCCGCACAGTCGGATCGTGAACGCGTCGTTCGGTTCGGCCGCGCGGGCCAGGTGACGCTCGATGGCCGGCAGGTCGGCGAGGCGGACCGTGGTCGGCCCGAGCAGGGTGACGTGCGGCACGATCAGGCTGGCGTTGGGATCGCCGAGGCGCTCCCGCCAGTCCTGCAACTGGGTGCGGTACGGCTCGGGTATCCCGATCGCGACCCCGATGTCGGCCAGGCCGACGGCGTCGGACGGGCGCGCCGGATCGGCCGCCCGCACCGGAACCGGCCCCGGCGACGGCTGGCCGGCGAACGTCGCGTCAGCACCGTACCCCGGGGCCGCCCCGCCGTATCCCGGATCGGCCCCATAGGCAGGCTCGGCCCCATAGGCAGGCTCAGACGCGTACGCGGGCTCAGACGCGTACGCGGGCACCGCACGGCCGCTCGGTCGTTCAGCCATGCGCGACCGGCGGCGCGGCGGCCGCGACCCACCCACCAGAGGTCGTCACTCTCCGTGCTTGCAGGCACGTCATCGCCGGGTCGGAGACCGGCCGTCGGGATCGGTGTCGGCAAGGAAGCATGCCGACATCATGGCCCAGGGACCCGGTCCGTCTCCCACGGACCGGCAGACCGCCTCCAGCACGCCCGCAGACCGGAGCAAAGAGGGCACAACCAAACATCCCGCACCCGGCGATGCGCGGAGAAATCCGATACGCAGCCCGGGTCGACCAGCCCTCGCAGGCCGGTCACCGCCGCGTCACGGCGACGGATTCACCGCCTGCGGGCGGGCCGACGCGAGCACGTCATCCGAGAGGGGTGGCCAGAGCTGGCGAGCCCATTCCCCGAAATCGCGATCACACAGTGTGACGCACGCCAACCCCACGACGGGATCCACCCAAAGGAACGTGCCGGCCTGGCCGAAGTGCCCGAACGTCTCGGGAGAGTTCGCGGTGCCTGTCCAGTGCGGCGTCTTGTGGCCACGGATCTCGAAGCCGAGGCCCCAGTCGTTGGGGTTCTGCCGGCCGAAACCCGGCAGCACTCCGGCCAGGCCCGGGAACGCCACCGTGGTCGCGGCGGCGAACGTCGCGGGCGACAGCAGCGCCGGCGCGAGCAGCTCGGCGGCGAACAGGCGCAGGTCGGCGAGGGTCGCCGTCACGCCGTGGGAGGGCGGGCCGACCAGCTGGGCGCCGTCCATGCCCAGCGGCCGGAAGACCGACTCGGCCAGGTAGTCGGCGAACGCGATCCCGGTGGCCCCGGTGAGCACCTCACCCAGCCGGTCGAAGCCGGCGTTCGAGTAGATCCGCCGGGCGCCCGGCGCCGCACGGGGTCCCTCGCCCTCGAACGGCAGCCCGGAGGCGTGCGCGAGCAGCTGCGCCACGGTGGCCGGGCCCGGCCCGACCTCGTCGTCGAGGCCGAACGCGCCCTCCTCGACGGCGATCAGCACCGCGTAGGCGGCCAGCAGCTTGGACACCGAGGCCAGCCGGAAAGGCCGCTGCGCCGGCCCCGTCTGACCGAGCTCCCGCACGGCGGACCCGCCGGCGGGGCCCTCGTCGCCGTCACCGCGTCCGAGCACGCTGACCGCGACCGTCTCGACGGGCCACCGCGAAACCCGCTCCAGTGCCTCCATGTCCCGCACTGTACGAACTTCCCGGCCGCGGGGCGGTCGCGACGGGGGCGCTCGATCAGGTCCGGGCCGGCGGCTGCGAGACTGGCGGTCGTGCAGACCGCGTCCCCCCCGTCCGAGCCGTCCGGCAGGCGCCCCGCTCCGGCGGGGCCGGCGAAGGACTCCGGCACGATCACCATGGCCACGCCGATCGTGCGGATCGACGAGCACGTCGACCTCCCGGACCGTATCGACGTGCTCGTCGTCGGGGGTGGTCCGGCGGGGTGCGCCGCGGCCCTCGCGGCGCTGCGGGAGCGCCCGGGCGCCAGCGTCGTCATCGCCGACGCGGCGGCCTTCCCCCGGGACAAGACCTGCGGCGACGGCATCGCCCCGCACGGCCTCGACGTGCTGCGCGACCTCGGCGTGACCGACGCGGTGGCCGGCTACCGGCCGGTCGACCGGATGCGGCTGCGCACTCCGGGCGGCGCCGAGGTCGCCACCCCGTCGGCCCGGGCGAGCTACGTGGTGCCCCGGGAGGTGTTCGACGCCCGGCTCGTCGCCGCGGCCCGCGCGCGGGGCGCGCAGCTGCTCCGCCGTCGGGTACGCACCCTGGAGCTGACCGACCGGCCCCGGCTCGACGGGCGTGGGCGGGAACCGGTCGTGGTCGTCAACGGCGCGCTGACCGCCCGGGTCGTCATCGGCGCCGACGGGGCGAACTCCGTCGTGCGCCGCGGCCTGGGACTGCCCGCCAACCCGCCGGAGGCGATGGCGATCGCCGTGCGCGCCTATGCGGAGCTGCCCGCCGACGACCGACCGCCCGAGCAGTTCATCCACATGACGGACGAGGGCTGGCCGGCCTATGCCTGGTCGTTCCCGATCGGCGACGGGCGGGCGAACATCGGCTACGGGATGCTGCGCTCCCAGCTCGGCCGCGGCGACGACGGTGCGAGCGCCAAGACGGTGCTGCACCGCACGCTCGCCCGGATGCTGCCGCACACCCCGGCGGATCCGGCCACGCTGCGGGCCCACCACCTGCCGCTGTCGACCCACCGGCCGCGCCAGCCGTCCGGCCCGGTGCTGCTTGCCGGGGACGCGGCCTCCCTGATCAACCCGCTGACCGGCGAGGGCATCTACTACGCGCTGCTGTCCGGCTCGCTGGCCGGGCGCGCGGCCGTCGGCGTCGCCCAGCCGACCGCCGCCGGCCGGCTGTACCGCCGCTCGCTCGACGCGGAACTCGGGCGGCACCTGCGGCACACCACGCTGCTCGCCGGGCTCATCGGCCGCAGCCGCACGATGATGGACGGCGCGGTGCGCGCCGCCCGCACCCGCACCGAGCTCTACGACACGCTGGTCGAGATCGGGCTGGGCCGCGGGACGATCCCGGCGAGCTCTCTCACCCGCCTGGCCATGCGCCGCACCATGGCCGGCCTTCGCTGACCTGACCTGACCTGACCTGACCTGACCGCTGCCGCTGCCGCTGCCGGTGCCGGTGCCGGTGCCGGTGCCGGTGCACCGAAGGTCTGTCAGCGGCCGATGTAGGGCACGGCGGAGGTCAGCGCGATCACGGACCCGCCGAGGACCAGCAGCAGCACGGTGTCGAACACCCGGCCGCGCACGGCGAGCAGCCCGATCCGCCGCCCCGGCACCGTCATTCGGGCGATTCCGGCGAGCACCAGCGTCACCCCGACCGTCAGCAGTCCCCGGCGCCAGCGGTCCTGGGAGACCAGCAGCAGCCCGAGGGTCACCCCGGCGAGCACCGCCGCGAAGACCGCTTCCCGCCGCAGCCACTCGATCGCCGCCGACCGCAGCGCCCGGAGCCGCCCGGACCGCGCCGCGGCGGTGTCCCCGGGGCCGGCCGCGGCCGTCTGCCGCCGGGCGACCGGCTGGGCGGTCCCGCCCGCCTGCCCGTCCCGCTCCGCCACCCGTCGCGGCGGGCCGGCCGCCGATGGTCGTCGCCACCGGGCGGGACCGGCCATTCGGGCGGCCCTGCCGGGGCAGTCGGTCGCGGGCGCGCGGGCCGGGAGCGGACGGTGCGGACCGGCTCGGTCGCGCGGCTGTCGGTACCCCCCTGGCCCGCCGGTGACGAGGTCCACGGAGCGCCCGGAAGCGCGGAGCCGGCCGCCCCGCGGCCGCGATCCCGGTCCGGCCACCCCGGATCGCCACCGCGACCCGGGTCCGCGTCACGTTCCCGGCCAGCGTCGCGCTCCCGGCCGCCGCCATGTCCTCCGCCGCCGCCATGGTCTCGGCCAGCATCATGATCTCGGATCGCGCCATGATCCCTGCCGGCACCGTACTCTCGGATCGCGCCGTGATCCCCGCCTGCGCCGGCCGGCTCGTCGCGCCGCCACTCGCCAGTACCGTCGTGTCCGCCGGCACGCCACGGGCCGTCGCGGTGCGCGCCGGTGCTCTGGTAATCCCCCGCAGGCGGGCGTGCCCCGAAGAAGTCCGGTGCGGCCGCGCCGCCGTCGCAGGCTCCGTCCGGGAAGCCGGGACCGCCCCGCCCGCGATCGGGCTGATGCGCTCCGGGCCGGCGGACCACGTCGGACACCCCCATCCCACCTCCGGTGCCGGTCAGATCGTCGTGGACACGCTCGCCCGGCACGGGCACGGGCACGGGCGGGCGCCGTCCCGGCGGTCCCCACCGCCCTGGTGGACGGTGCGGTGCGGTGTGTCCATCCAACCAGCATGACCCGATGGGGGGACACACGGTAGGCCCGGGTCGGCGCCCCGAGCCTGGCTGGCCCGGCGTCGGTCGAGATCACCCTGCGCCGCGGATGGACGAACGCCACGTGTTACTGCCCCGCGACCGGGGATCACTGGCAGAGGCGCTCGAAACGGATGGCGATAGACGGAAGCGAGGTCGACGAGAAGTGAACGGGCCGAGTCTGCGGGTCGAGGTCACCGGCGAGGTCTTCTCCCTGCGTGCTGAGATCACCACGGTGGGTCGCGGGCCAGGGGTCGACGTGCCACTCGCGGATCCCAGCGTCTCCCGGCTGCACGCCGAGATCGTGCGGCGGGGCCCGTACCTCTACGTCTGGGACCAGGGGCTGTCGCGCAACGGCACCAGGGTCAACGGCCAGCAGGTCGGCCGGCGGATCCTGCACGACGGCGATGTCGTACGCTTCGGCGCCGCGGGCGTCCGGGTGCGCGACCCCGGGCCGCTGCTGGAACTCACCGTCGAGGCCGGCCGCGACCTGGCGGAACGGGTCCTCACCGCGGAGATCCGGATGCCGGACCCGCCGGACCTCACCCGCCGCGAATGGGACGTGCTGCGAGCCCTGTCCCGCCCGGCAGGCAGACCCGGCGCCTTCGTCGTCCCACTGTCAACCCGCGAGATGGCGCAGGACCTCGTCGTCACCGAGGGCGCGGTCAAACAGCACCTGCTGCGGCTCTACCGCAAGTTCGACATCGCCCCGGGACCGAACCGCCGGGGACGGCTGGCGAACGAGGCCGTGCGGCTGGGCGTCGTACGCCCGAGCCCGGTCGAGCCGGCCGAGCCGTCCTGGCCAGCCGCGCCCGCCTGACCAGCGGGTCACCTCGAGCCAAAGGCCTTATACCACAGACCGGGAATTCCGCTCATACCCAGCCCATCGAGGAACATCGGAGTCACAATCCACAACACCCCCACCTTTGGACGTCGTGCACCCTTAGGGCAGACTTCCGGCCGCGGTGCCCAACGGGAGGGAGCTCGACGTGACAGACGAATCGCCTCACAGCAAGAAGCTGCAGGAACTGATGTTCCGGGCCTGGGAGACCTTCGGCGACGCCCGACACCTGGACAGCGACGATCGCGTGTTCGTCCAGGCACTGGCGCGGCAGACGGCCGACCGGATCTCGGTGCTCTACGGCGCGAGCTGGCGGGACGCGCTCGACTGGGTGGCGCAGCGCTACGTGCCGACCAGCGACACGCCGGGCGGCCCGGCGGCGGCGAGCACCCCCACCACCGCGACGACGGCGAACGGCAGCTCGGGTAGCGGCGGGCGGCGGGGCTCGGCGGCCGCGGAGGCGAGCGCCGGGTCCTGAAGCGCCGGCACCGGGCGGCCCGACGAGGTGCCGCCGGTCGGCGCCACCTCCGCGAAACCCGGGTCGGCCGGTACGGCGGCAGGTCACGCGGACGGGTCCCCCGGCCATCCGCGGCCCCGCCGCCGCTTTCGGTGACGCGGCGGATCCGTCGCAGCGGGCGCGCGGCCGAACCGGCGAGATGCCGGACCGGCACGACGCCGAACCCGGCGCCGACGCCGGGCCGGCAGCGCCTCGCGGACTCGTCAGTGGGCGAAGTGGCGCACGCCGCTGAAGTACAGCGTGACCCCGGCCTCACGAGCGGCGGCGATGACCAGTTCGTCGCGCACCGATCCGCCGGGCTCGACGACGGCCCGCACGCCGGCCTCGGCGAGGACCTCGAACCCGTCGGGGAACGGGAAGAACGCGTCGCTGGCCGCGACCGAACCCTTCGCCCGGTCGCCCGCGCGCGTGACCGCCAGCCGCGCCGCGTCGACCCGGTTGACCTGGCCCATGCCGACCCCGACGGTCGCGCCGTCGACGGCCAGCAGGATCGCGTTCGACTTCACCGAGCGCACGGCCCGCCAGGCGAACCGCAGGTCGGCCAGCAACGCCTCGTCGGCCGGCGCCCCGGCCTCCAGCGTCCACCCGGACGGCTCGTCGCCGGGCTCCTCGACGGCGTCGCGCGACTGCAGCAGCAGCCCGCCGCTGATCTGGCGCAGTTCGACACCGCGCTGATGCGGCGGGGCCGGGCACTCCAGCAACCGGATCGACGGCTTGCGGGCGAGGATCTCCACGGCACCCGGCTCGTACTCCGGCGCCACGACGACCTCGGTGAAGATCTCGGCGATCTGCTCAGCGAGCTCGACGGTCACCGGCCGGTTCGTCGCGATGACGCCGCCGAACGCGGAGACCGGGTCGCAGGCGTGGGCCTTGCGATGCGCCTGCGCGATCGTGGAGCCCACCGCGATGCCGCACGGGTTGGCGTGCTTGATCACGGCGACGGCGGGCTCGGTGAAGTCGTAGGCGGCGCGGCGCGCGGCGTCCGTGTCGGTGTAGTTGTTGTACGACATCTGCTTGCCGTGCAGCTGGCGGGCCGTGGCGAGCCCGACCGGCCCGTCGGCGCCCGTCTCGACGTAGAGCGCCGCGCGCTGGTGCGGGTTCTCGCCGTAGCGCAGGACGTCGGCCCGCCGCCACTGCGCGGACAGCACGTCCGGCCAGCCGGTCTCCCGCGCGACCTCGTCCGGGGCGACGACGCCCGCGAACCACGACGACACGGCCACGTCGTACGCCGCGGTGTGGGCGAACGCCTTCGCGGCGAGGCGGCGCCGTGCCGGCAGGTCGTAGCCTGGCCCGCGCACGGCCTCGGCGAGCCCCGCGTAGTCGTCCGGCGAGACCACCACCGCGACCGACGCGTGGTTCTTCGCGGCGGCCCGGATCATCGCGGGTCCGCCGATGTCGATCTGTTCGACCGCCTCGTCCTCGGTGGCGCCGCCGGCCACCGTCGCGGCGAACGGGTAGAGGTTCACCACGACCAGATCGAACGGCGCGATGTCGAGCTCGGCGAGCACCTCCGCATGCTCGGCGTTGCGCAGGTCGGCGAGCAGGCCGGCGTGCACCCGGGGATGCAGGGTCTTCACCCGGCCGCCGAGCACCTCCGGGAAGCCGGTCACCGTGCTCACCGGCGTCACCGCCAGCCCGTGGCGGGCCAGCACGTCCGCGGTCGAACCGGTCGAGACCACCTCGACCCCGGCCGCCAGGAATGCCTCGGCGAGCACCTCCAGACCGGCCTTGTCGTAGACGCTGACCAGCGCGCGCCGCAGCGGCCGGCGCCCGGTGGGCAGCACCTCGGCCGACCCGGACCCGCCCTGGCCGGCCACTTCTTCGCCCGATGACGTCATGATTCCTCCTGGACGTGAACCTCTGCCGGTACCTGTGCCGCGGCCGGCCGCGCCGGGGCCGCGCGCACGATCTCCCCGATCGTGGCGACGAACAGGCCGCGTTCGACGCCCTGGATCCTGACTCGCAGCGTGTCCTCGGTGTCCCCCGGTTCGACGGGCACGGCACGCTGCGCGATGATCGGGCCGGTGTCGACCCCCTCGTCGACCCAGTGCACCGTCACCCCGCTGACCTTCACTCCGGCGGCCAGCGCGTCGCGGACCGCGGCGGCCCCTGGGAAGGCGGGCAACAGCGACGGGTGCGTGTTCACCGCCGGGAAGCGTCCGATGACCTGACGGCCGAGGATCTTCATGTAGCCCGCAAGCACGAGCAGGTCGGGCTGGTGGGCGGCGATGCGCTCGGCCGTCGCGACGTTGAACGCGGCCCGGTCGGGATGGTCCTCGAGGCGGATGGTGAACACCGGGACGCCCGCGGCCTCGGCCCGCCGCTGCGCCCCGGTGCCGTGCCGATCGGTCCCGACCGCGACGACGGTGGCACCGAACCCGGCGTCCGCGGTCGCGTCGAGGATCGCCTGCAGGGTGGTGCCGGCGCCTGAGGCGAGAACGACGAGGCGAGCAGACACACCACACTCCGTAACGGGACGTGAGACCTATCAGGACCAGGGCCGTGCGGGGACCGGACCGATGTCGCGGGCCCGTAGTCGCCAGGGGCGCCGGGGCGAGGACCGCGGGAACGGCCGATGCCACCAAAACACCACCGTCAACGCATGGGGGCCGCCGTCAACCGCCAGGCGACGAACCGCGCCGAGTCCGACTGTACTGACTCCGAGTACCCACGCCAGCCGATCGACCGGGCCACATCACATCGACGCGGCCTCGCCCGCCGCCGGCTCACGCGGCGGGCGCCCAGCCGGCGACCAGAGCGGCCAGTCGCTCCTCGATCAGAGCGGCCGGCGGGGCGGCCGGCCCCGACGCGGTGGCCAGCCGAGCCGCCAGGGGCAGCAGGCCCGGGCTGACGTCGTCCTCGGCCCCGCCGGCGCCGCACCGACAGCCCGCGGCGGACTCGTCCGCGCCGGCGTCGACCTGCCCGAAGTCCGGCCCGTCGAGCAGCTCTCCGGGCCGGCACCGGTACAGCTCGGCAAGCCGCCACAGCACCGCAGCCGACGGGGCGCGGCCGCCCCTGGCCGGCCAGGCCTCCCAGTACGACCAGGTCTTACCCGTCTTGGCAGGCCCGGGAGCGGGCCAGCGCTCGTTCCACCGGCGGGCCGCCTCCTCCTGCGTCCACCCCTGGGCGAGCCGGAACGCCACCAGGGCGCCGAGATGATGCCGAGCCTGCAGCCTGCGAGCGATGCGACGGGAGGACCAGCCCAGCTCGCGCAGCTGACGAGCCTCGACTCGGATACGGGCGACCGCGACCGGCACGACGACCTCCTGAAGATGATCCGTTGCGCGGACCCTAGCCGGCACCGCCGACAGTTTCCGGCGACGAGTCCCGGCGCGCCCGCCCGCGCGGCCTCACTCGGGGCGCCGCGACGTCCAGGTCGCCGTCCGGCCACCGGGCAGCGGCATCCTGCGCCGCCAGAAGGACGGCTCGGCGTCCCGGGCGAGGAACGGCCGCTCGGCCCGCCGCACCGCGAGGTCCACCCCGCCGACCAGCAGCAGGCCGACGAACGCCACCTCGCCTCCGGCGAGCAGACCGCAGGCCCAGGCCGCCGCCGGCCCGTAGACGCCCGCGCCGCCGCCCACCCGCCCCAGCGAGGCCTGGCAGGCCAGCCCGATGAGCAGGCCGCAGCACGCCCCGGCGAGCAGCACGGTCGCGAGCCGGTCCCGCGAGCGCGCGCCCGCTGTGGCGCGATGTGCCATCACCCCGCACACCACTCCGGCGACGAGCGGCACCACCAGCAGCGCCAGCCAGCCCGGACGCGGTAGCGCGCTCGGCGGCAGCGCCGCGAGCACCGGCAGGTCGGGTACCCGGCCGGCGTGGACGACGTCGGCGCGCACCAGGCCCGAACCGGTGTGAAAGCCCGGACCGAGGGCGTACGCCAGCGCCCACAACACCAGATTGGGCAGCACCGCGAGCTGCGCCACCGCGAGCCCGAGCCCGCCGAGGACCCCGACGTCCAGCGCCCGCTCGGCGCCGGCCACCTCGGGCAGGGTGGCCGCGATGACGAGGGCCACCCCGAACGCGGCGGCGGCCACCAGCGAGGCGAACGCCGCCATCCCGCACAGCAGCGGGGTCCGCAGCCACCGCGGCAACACGCGCCACGCGGTGCGCAGCCGATGGCGCCCGGCGAGGGCGCCGAGCAGCGCCGCGGGCAGGCCGAACGCGACCGTGCCCAGCGCGGCCGACGCGAGGCCCGGCCGGGCCGGGCCGGAGCTGACCAGCAGCGCGACGACCACCACGAACAGCGTCTGGGCGGCGACGACCTCGCCGACGTCCAGAATCACGACCCGCCAGGGCACGCCGACCCCCGACGACCCGCCCCCCCCCCGCCCGCCCGCGGCCCTGCCGCCGGGACCGCTGCCGGCGGCGTCCGTACCGGCGGCGCCCTTTCCGGTAGCGCCCGCCGCCCGGCCACCCCCCTGCACGCCGGAGGGCCGCCCGGGCAGCGGGGCCGTCCACACCGGGACGGCCGCCGCCCGGCGATGTGCCGCGCTCAGGGCTGCGGCCAGGGGAAACAGGGCGAGACCGAGCGGGCGGAAGGCAATGATCCCGTCCGGCAGCCGCAGCGTCGCGCCGTGGGCGACGAGCCACAGATCGGCGCCCACCCGCAGCGCGGCGGCGGGACCGGTCGACGATCCGGTATCCGCGCCCCAGACGACCAGGACCACGACCTCGATGAAGATCAGGCCGGCGGCCGACGCCGCGATCGCGGCTACAGCGGGCCGGCCGGCCCGCTGCCACAGGCGGTCTGCGAAGCGCCGGGCGGACCCGGGGCGGTGGAAGGCGGGCACGTTAGGACGCTCGCACGCGGTCGCTGCCCATCCGGGACAACACGCCGTCCACCGACCGAGAAATACTCCCGCGCCCGAAAGGCCCGGTTCGGCGAGATACGGGCGGCCAGGTGACGACGCACCCCGGGGTCCCGCCCGGGATCCGCGGCGTCAGCGACCGCCGGCGGGCGGCTGACCGTAACCGGGCGGCGGCTGCTGACCGTAGCCAGGCTGCTGGCCATACCCGGGCTGCTGCTGGCCGTAGCCGCCGCCCTGCTGCTGACCGTAACCACCACCGGTCGGCGGCTGACCGTAGCCACCACCTTGCTGCGGCTGGCCGTAACCACCACCGGCCGGTGGCTGGCCGTAGCCACCACCCTGCTGCTGACCGTAACCACCACCGGTCGGCGGCTGACCGTAGCCGCCACCCTGCTGCGGCTGGCCGTAACCGCCCTGGCCGGGCTGCTGTCCATAGGGGCCGGTCGCGCCGGGGTGACCCGGGGTCGGCTGCTGGCCGTAGGGCTGGCCGTACGGCGGCTGGCCGGACGGCGGCTGCCAGCCGCCGGGAGTGCCGGGGCCGCCGCGCCCGGGAATCGGAGCCCCGGCCGCCAGCGCCGCCAGCACGCCGAAGACGGTCTGGGCGAGGGCGGCGACGATCGCGAGGTAGAACCCGACGCTCGGGCCGGCGTCCACGCCCGACGGGACGTCGGGGAACCGGATCCACCGGATGATCAGGAGGAGGACCGCGAGCGCCGAGACGCCGGGAAGCACCCACAGCGCCGAGACCGGCCCCAGGTCCGGGATACGCAGGTTCGCGAACAGGCGTCCGGCGAGCACGCCGGCGACCGCGAGTACCAGCAACACCGGGAACCACGAGTTGAAGCCGAGGCCCCAGCCGTTCTCATGGGCTGATCTGGACTGCCCGAAGAACGACAGGGTCACGGAGTACCACGGCAGAAAACTCACGATGAACATGACCGCCCCGGAGGCGATCACCCCGATGTCGTTGGTCGCAACGTTACGACCGCCGATCTGTGCCACGACGGTAACCCCACTTCGTCTGGTCGGTCGGCGGGCCGGCGTCTGGCGCCGGCCCGCCGATGCAGGAGTCTCGCAGTCATGGGGAGATGAGGGAAGGTACGTCCAACCCTCATCCCCCACAACCCACGCCCCCTGGACCGTCCGTACGACGAACCGCCGCGGGCGGCGGGCCCATCATCCGGACAGATCTACAACGACCGCATGATGTCAGCCATCAGGCGGGCTGTCTCCGAGGGGGTCTTGCCCACCCGCACACCGGCCTTCTCCAGGGCTTCCTTCTTGGCCTGGGCGGTACCGGACGAGCCGGACACGATCGCGCCCGCGTGGCCCATCGTCTTGCCCTCCGGCGCGGTGAAGCCGGCGACGTAGCCGACGACCGGCTTGGTCACGTGCGCCTCGATGTGCGCCGCGGCCCGCTCCTCGGCGTCGCCGCCGATCTCGCCGATCATGACGATGGCGTCGGTGCCCGGGTCGGCCTGGAAGGCGTCGAGCGCGTCGATGTGGGTGGTCCCGATGACCGGGTCACCGCCGATGCCGACGCAGGTCGAGAAGCCGAACTCGCGCAGCTCGTACATCATCTGGTAGGTCAGCGTGCCGGACTTGCTGACCAGGCCGATGCGGCCGCCGGGGGTGATGTCCGCCGGGATGATGCCGGCGTTGGACACGCCGGGGCTCGCGATGCCCGGACAGTTCGGCCCGATGATCCGGGTCGTGCCCTTCGACTGCGAGTAGGCGAAGAACTCGGTCGTGTCGTGGACCGGCACGCCTTCGGTGATGACGACGGCGAGCGGGATCGCCGCGTCGATCGCCTCGATGGCGGCGTCCTTGGTGAACTTCGGCGGAACGAAGATCACCGAGACGTTCGCGCCGGTCTGCGCGATGGCGTCGGTGACGGAGCCGAACACCGGCACGCCCTCGACCTGCTGGCCGACCTTGCGGGCGTTGACGCCGGCGACGACGTTCGTGCCGGCGGCCAGCATCCGCTTGGTGTGCTTCGCACCCTCCGAGCCGGTGATGCCCTGCACCACCACCCGGCTGTTCTCGTCAAGCCAGATAGCCATTGCTTCGAGTTCCCTTCGCCCTGGTCAGGCCGCGGCCGCAGCGAGCTCGGCGGCGAGCTTCGCCGCGCCGTCCATCGTGTCGACCGGCTTGACCACCGGGAGGTTCGCCTCCGCGAGAATGCGGCGGCCTTCCTCGGCGTTGTTGCCGTCGAGGCGCACCACCAGCGGGGTGGTGACGTCGCCGACGATCTTCAGGGCCTGGATGATGCCGTTGGCCACCGCGTCACACGAGGTGATACCGCCGAAGATGTTGACGAAGACGCTCTTGACCGACGGGTCGCCCAGGATGATCGACAGGCCGTTCGCCATCACCTCGGCGGACGCGCCGCCGCCGATGTCGAGGAAGTTCGCCGGGCGCTTGCCGCCGAACTCCTCGCCGGCGTAGGTCACCACGTCCAGCGTCGACATGACGAGGCCGGCACCGTTGCCGATGATCCCGACCTCACCCGTCAGCTTGACGTAGTTGAGGCCCTTCTCCTTGGCCTTCTGCTCCAGCGGGTCCACCGCCGAGACGTCGACGAACGCCTCGTGCTCGGGGTGGCGGAAGCCGGCGTTCTCGTCCAGGCTGACCTTGCCGTCGAGCGCGACGACACGGCCGTCCCCGGTGAGGATCAGCGGGTTGACCTCGACCAGCGTGGCGTCCGACTTCACGAAGACGGTCCACAGCTTCGCCAGCAGCTCGGTCGCGCCGTCGAGGGCGGCCTCGGGCAGCTTCGCGGCGATCGCGATCTCGCGGGCCTTGGCGGCGTCGACGCCGGTCAGCGGGTCGATGAGGATGCGGGCCAGCGCCTCGGGCTTGGTCGCGGCCACCTCCTCGATCTCCATGCCGCCCTCACGGGAGGCCATGGCGAGGAACGTGCGGTTCGCCCGGTCGAGGAGGAAGGAGGCGTAGTACTCCTCCGCGATGTTGCTGGCCTCCTCGACGAGCACCGAGTGGACCGTATGGCCCTTGATGTCCATCCCGAGGATCGCCGACGCCTTGGCGAAGGCGTCGTCCGGTCCGTCGGCGACCTTGACGCCGCCGGCCTTGCCTCGGCCGCCGGTCTTGACCTGAGCTTTGACGACCACCTTGCCGCCGAGTTCGGTGGCGATCGCTCGCGCCTCCTCGGGAGTGGTCGCCGTCTTCCCGGTGGGCACCGGAACGCCATGTTCGGCGAACAGCTTCTTCGCCTGGTATTCGAAGAGATCCACGGTCCGTCCAGTCGGATGCGATCGATACGGGTCGGGTTGCGTAGGGCTACACGGGCTGCGCAGAGCTACACGAGCTGTGCAGAGCTATACGGGCTGGGCAGGGCTACGCGGGTTGCGTAGGGCCACACGAGCTGTACAGGGCTACGCGGGTCGCGTAGGGCTGCACAGAACGCCTGCGAGCCTACTGACGAGCTGGTTACGGCGCGCGTCACGCGCGGTGCCGCCGAAACCGGCCGAATCCCCGGCGGCACCCGGCCGGACGAGCCTCGACGAGCGCCACCGGCAGGGTCCGCGATCACGCCCCGCGCGCCCCCGGCCCACGTCAGGCCCCCCGATACGGGACAAATACGGTGGCCGATCACGCACTGCGGCTGATGGGCGCGCCTGCCGCCGCACGCGCGCGACCAGCGAGCCTGACGCTGAGCGTGACCAGCGCGCGCGGCACCGTGATCTTTCGTGTCGGATGTCACGGCACCGACCGGCGAACATATGCCAGAAATCACAGCGCAACGACACCGATCGTGGTCGAGCCGCCGGCGGCTCCCGCGGAAGGCCGGCTGTTCATCGCAGCGCGAGAACGACGAGCAGGCTGGTGGCCGTCAGCCCGATTCCCGTCCAGCCCAGTCCGATCCCCACGGACGCGAGCCGCCAGCCCCGCTGGTTGTGCCGGCGGATCTCGGCCCGGGCGACCGAGCCGACCACCACGGCGGCGACGCTGCCCAGCCCGAACAGCCAGCCCAGGGCCAGCACCACGGACAGCAGCGCCCTCCCGTTGAGCCCCTGCTCCACCGGGGTGGTCGGCGGGAAGAGGCGACGGGACTCGCCGGCCGCGCCGAGCGACACCGGTTCGGCACCCGCGCCGGGAACCCGGACGGCCGGCTCCGAGGCCGGTGCCGGCGATGCCGGTGCCAGCGACGCCGGCGGCGGCAGAACCGGGGGCGGCGGGGTCGGTGGAAGCGGAAAGGGCGGCAGCGGAGCCTGCGGCGGTGCGGCCGGCCGCGGGAGCGCCGGCCGGGCGGGCGGCGCCGCCAGCGCCGGGGGCAGCGGGTCCGCGCCTCGGGCCGGCGCGCCGCGCGGCGGAGCCGGGCGGGCCTGGTGGGCGGCGCGCGCTGGGTGAACGCTGCCGGACGGCCGGACGGCGGGCAGCCCGGCGCGACGGCGGCGGCCCGGCGACGGCGCCGACGGGGGCGGCTGGTACGGCGGCGCGGGCGGGCGGCCCACGCCGAACGTGGACGGATCCGGAGGGCGCGACGGCGGCGTCGGATCCGGCGGCCGGATCGTGTCCTCGGTCGAGTTCGCCGCGGCGGCCGGCCGGCGCTCCCGTTCCTCCAGCCAGCCGTCGTCGCTCGCGCGCCGCTCGGGCCGCGGCGCGGACGGCGGGCGGACCGGCGCCCGCGGGTCCGGCTCGTCGACGTCGTAGGTCCAGCGGGAGACGACCGACGGTCCGTGGTCGGCGGATCCCGACGAACCCGCGAAGCCCGACGAACCCGCGGAGCCCGACGAACCCGAGGCCGCCGCCGGCGGTCGGTCCCGCCGCCGGGCACCGGGGACCGCCGTTGTGGTCGGCCCGGAACTGGCCGCCGGAGCCGGCGCCGGTGCGGGCGGCGACAACGGGGTCAGTCGGGACCGGTGCACCGGCGGGGGTGGCGGGATCGGAGTCGGCGGCGGTGGAGTGGCGATCGCGGGACGGAAGGCCGAGGCCGGCGGCGGTACACCGACCGGCCTGGGCCCCCGCGCCGGACCGGGCCCGGCCACCGCCGGTGCCCACCCCGAGCCACCGCCGGCCCCGCTCGGCGCCGGGCCGGGACGAGCCGCCGACTCCTCCTGCCCCGGCGCGCCGTGGTCGGCCGGCGGGCCGGCGCCGAGACCGGCCGGCCCGGGGGCGGGAAGGGCCGTGACCACCTCGTTCATCACCTGCCCGCTGCCCGTCCAGGTGCGCTCGAGGACGTCGCCGGCGGCGGCGTCCGCCTCGGTGACACCTTCGACGACCCGGCCGACCAGCGAGGCGAGCAGCGCCGACGCGGTCGGCCGTTGCCGGGGGACCTTGGACAGCGCCCTGGCCACCAGCGAGAGCAGGTAGGCGGGCACCGCGTCCAGGTCGGGGGTGTCGCGCTGCACGCGCAGGGCGAGCTTGTCAGGGGTCTCGGCGTGGAAGGGATGCCGCCCGGTCGCCGCGTAGGTCACGCAACTGGCCCAGGCGAAGATGTCCGCCGACGAGTCCGACGGCTCCCCGCGCATCTGCTCGGGCGACATCCAGGCCAGCGTCCCGATCACATGACCGGTCCGAGTCAGGGTGCTGCTGTCGGTGAGGTGGGCCACCCCGAAGTCGATGACCTTGGGCCCGTCCCAGGCCAGCAGGATGTTGGAGGGCTTGAGGTCGCGATGCACCACGCCCGCGGCATGGATGGCGACCAGCGCGTCGGCGAGCCCGACCGCGAGCCCCCGGACCAGGTGGCTCTCGAGGCGCACCCGGGCCTGGACCGCGGCGGCCAGGCTGATGCCCTCGACGTATTCGGTGACCATCCACGGCACCGGCGCCTCGGTGTCGGCGTCGAGCACCGCGGCGACCGCGTTGCCCCGCACCCGCAGCGCGGCGCGCACCTCGCGCTCGAACCGGCTGCGGAACTCCGCGTCCTCGGCGAGTTCCTCGGCGGCGACCTTCACCGCGACGGCGCGCTGCTGCGGGGTGAAGCCGAGGTAGACGGTTCCCATCCCCCCGGCACCGATCCGGTTCTGCAGCCGGTACGGGCCGATCTGACGGGGATCGTCCTCCAGCAGCGGTGTGAGCATCGCTCTCCTCACTCCACTGTTCTCGCGGGTGTACTCGCGGGTCCGGTGCCGGCACCCACCCACTCAGGGGACTGTGCACCAAAGGGTATGTCGTGTCCTGCCGGGAGGCAGCCAGCACTGTTCGTCACGTATATCCCTTTCCATCCGTGATGATGGATCCCCCGAGCATCGCCCCTGGCGCCGCCCGTGCACGCCTCGATGCGGCGTGTCCTGTGACACCGGCCTTGCTCCGGGGCCCGCGACCACGACCGCGGATCAGGATGCGGTCATGGACAGCGACAGCCGACCCGGGGCGCGCACGTCGGCCGACTGGCGAACGCGGCTGCTCGCGGGCATCACGCCACGGCCCGCCAGCCGCCCCTCGGCCAACCGCCTGGGCTGGCCGGACTACGACGGACGGCCGGCACTGCGGTGGGGTGACGGCCTGATCGCGGGAGTCCCGGCGGTCGCGGCCGCCTGGGACTTCTCCGTGCACGGCGGGAGCTTCGGCGAGGCGGATGCCGCCAGCTTCGCCGAAGCCGCGGCGACGGCGCTCGCGACCCGTCGGCCGCTCGTCTCCTTCCTGCGCAGCGGTGGCACCCGGTTGCAGGAGGGGGTCGCCGGGCTGGTCGGTCTGCCCCGCGCCGCGCTGGCCCTGGCCGCGCTGGACGACGAGGGGATCGCTCATCTCGCCGTCGCCGACCAGCCGACCACCGGCGGGGTCTGGGTGACCATCGGCTCGCGGTGCGACCTGCGCTGCGCCGTGGCGGGCTCGACGGTCGGCTTCTCCGGCCCCCGGGTGGTGGCGGCGATGACCGGCACGCCACCGCCGCCGGGCAGTCACCACGCGGAGTCCGCCCGCGCCGCCGGCCTCGTCGACGCCGTCCTGGCCCCGGAGACGGTCGAGGACTGGCTGCGCCGCGCCCTGACCGCGCTGTCTCCCCACCCCGCCGCGCCGATGCCCATGGACGGCGTGGACGGCGTGGACGGCGTGGACGGCGTGGACGGCGTGGACGGCGTGGACGGCGTCACCGTCGACGAGGTGACGGCGACGCGGCTCGCCGGCAGGTCCGGCTGGGAGCAGGTGCGCGCGGCCCGCGACACGCCGCGCCCGGACGGCGCCACGCTGCTGCGGGTCCTGCTGCCCGACGGCGTCGACCTCGCCGGACCCGATCCGTGCGTCGCCGCGCGGATCGGCGTCCTCGCCACCGGCTGGCCGCCCGGCGCGGTTGCGAACAGCGGCAACCCGAGCACCGGAAGGGCGAACAGCGCGGCCCGGGACGGCGGGATCCCGGACGGCGCGCCGGGCGGCGTTGCCGCTGCGGGCGGGCGGCGGGTGGTGGTCGTGGCCGTCGGTGCCATGCGGGCGTCGGCCCCGGGGCCGGACGGCTACCGCCTGCTCACCCGGGCCGCCCGGCTGGCGGGCAAGCTGGGCATCGGACTGATCACCCTGGTCGACACCCCGGGCGCCGCCTCGGGCGCGCCCGCCGAGGCCGCGGGCATCGCCGCCGCGATCGGGGACGCGATGGCGGCGGTGCTCGCCTGCCCGTCACCGACCGTGTCGATCGTGCACGGTGAGGGTGGCTCGGGTGGCGCGCTCGCCGCCGCCGTCACCGACGTGGTCGCCATGACGCCCGACAGCTACTTCACCGCACTGTCCCCGGAGGGTGCCGGCGCGACCCTGCGCCTGCCGGCGGAGCGTGCCGCTGACGCGGCCGGGCTGCGCCCGGTGGACCTGCGTCGCCTCGGCTTCGCCGACAACCTGCTGGCCGGCACCGATCCGGCGGCGATCGCGCGGGCCGCCAACCTGCTGCTCACAGCCGTGAGCCGACAGGATCCGGCCCGACGGCGCCGGCACCGTCGAGCCCGTTGGTCGACAGGATTGCGTGACAGTCTGTAATCTCCTTGCGTTGTCCGGACGGGTCCGGCCATGTCGGATCGGCCCGGGACGCCCACGCCCGCCCGGGCGCCGGTCGCCCCGGGGCCGGGCCGGCGGCCCGCCGGGCAGCGAGCAGGAGGGTGATCCACCATCGACAGTCCGCCATCACCGCCGGCACCCGCCGGGCGCCGGCGGGCGATCGCCGCGGGTCTGCGGGCAACGCCCGCGAGCGCCCGCGGCCTCGCCATGGAGACCGCGGGCCTCGCGACGCATCTGGCGCTGTACCCGGCGGCCGCGCTGCGGCGACGGGCCCACCGCGACGACGCCTACTCCCTCGGCCGGCTCCCGCCGTTGCAGCGCGGCCTGCTGGTCCGCGCTCCGGACACGGCGACTACCCCGGTGCTGCTCGTCCACGGCCTCATCGACAACCGCTCGGTGTTCACCCGGCTGCGCCACGACCTGCGCCGGCGCGGGCTGCGCCGAGTGGTGCCGGTGGAGCTGCCGCTGCGCACCGCGTCCGTCGAGGACGGCGCCCGGCTGCTGGCGACCGCGGTGACGGCGGCCGCCGGTGACGACGGCCGGGTGCAGATCGTCGCGCATTCCCTCGGCGGGCTGGTGGCGCGGTACTACGTCCAGCGCCTGGGCGGCGACCGGCGGGTGAGCATGCTGATCACCCTGGCCACCCCGCACGGCGGCACCCGGCTCGCCGAGCTGGTTCCCCGCGCGCTGCCGTATCCGCTGCTCGCCCAGCTGCGGCCGGACTCGCCGCTGCTCACGGACCTCGCCGGCCCGGCGCCCGACTGCCGGACCCGCTTCGTCGCCGTCGGGGCCGCGCTCGACACGGTGGTCCGCCCGGCGCAGGCCGCGCTGCGGCATCCCGACCTGACCGCCGTGAACCTGACCGTGCCGGGCCACGGTCACCACTCGCTGGCGTTCAGCGGCGCGGTGTGCCACCTGGTCGCCGGCTGGCTGGCGGGGACGGCACGGCCGGAATGCTCGGAGTTCCTCGACGGCTCACCGCCGCCGCCACGCTCAGAGCTTCTCGACGGGGGCGTAGCGCAGCAGCAGCCGTTTGGTCCCGGCGTTCGCGCCGAAGTCGATCGTCGCCTCGGCCGAGTCCCCCACCCCGCCGACGGCAACGACGACGCCGAGGCCGAAGCTGTCGTGCGTCACCCGGTCACCGGTCCGCAGCTCGACCACGGGACGCGCCGCCGGGCGGGCGCGTCCGGCGAACGGCGAGTTCGGTAGCGGCCGCCGCCCGCCCGCTCCTGCCCCGGCGGCTGCGCGGGACCCGTCGGCGCCGCCGGGGCGCCCGACCCCGTTCGTGCCGGCGAGACCATCCGGCGAGCCCCAGCCCCGAGCTGGCGGCGGGGGCGCCGCCTCGGCCAGGCGGCGCCAGTCCAGCAGCGCGTCGGGCACCTCGCCGAGGAACCGCGACGGCGGATTGTAGGCCGGCTGACCCCAGGCACTGCGGACCACCGACCGGGTCAGGTAGAGCCGGGACCGGGCGCGGGTGAGCCCGACGTAGGCCAGCCTGCGCTCCTCCTCCAGCTGGGTGGGGTCGCCGAGGGTCCGCATGTGCGGGAAGACGCCGTCCTCCAGCCCGGTGAGGAACACGACGGGGAACTCCAGCCCCTTCGCGCTGTGCAGGGTCATCAGGGTGACGACACCGTCGGAGCCGTCGTCGGTGGGGACCTGGTCGGCGTCGGCGACGAGGGAGACCTGCTCGAGGAACTCCCCGAGACCGCCCTCGGGGTTGCGCTCGACGAACTCCTGCACGACGCCGACGAGCTCCTGCAGGTTCTCCACCCGGCCCTGGCTCTCGACAGTGTCCTCGGCGAGCAGCTCGGCGAGGTAACCGGTGCGTTCGAGGACCGCCTCGACGACGGCGACCGGGCCGTCCGCCTCGGCCGCCCGCAGCTCGCCGAGCAGCGCCGCGAACTCGCGCACCGCCTTCGCCGAACGGGTGGCGATGCCCGGGACCTCGCCGACCCGCTCCAGCACCTGCGCGAAGCTGATCCGCTCGACCTCCGCGAACCCGGCGAGCGCCGCCTCGGCCCGGTCCCCGATGCCCCGACGCGGCACGTTGAGGATGCGGCGCAGGTTGACGGTGTCGCTCGGGTTGACCAGCACCCGCAGGTAGGCGAGCAGGTCGCGGATCTCCCGGCGCTCGTAGAAGCGGACCCCGCCGACGACCCGGTAGGGCAGCCCGACCCGGACGAAGATCTCCTCGAAGACGCGGCTCTGCGCGTTGGTGCGGTAGAACACCGCCACGTCCGCGGGGCGGGCGAGGCCGGCGTCGGTGAGCCGGTCGACCTCCTCGGCGACGAACGCGGCCTCGTCGTGCTCGTTGTCGGCGACGAAGCCGACGATCTTCTCGCCGTCGCCGGCGTCGGACCACAGTCGCTTCGCCTTGCGCTGGTTGTTCCGGGCGATCACCGCGTTCGCGGCCGACAGGATCGTCTGGGTGGAGCGGTAGTTCTGCTCCAGCAGGATCACCGCGGCGTCGGGGAAGTCCTCCTCGAACTCCACGATGTTGCGGATGTTCGCCCCGCGGAACGCGTAGATCGACTGGTCCGCGTCCCCGACCACGCACAGCTCGCCCGGCGGGACCGCCCCGGACGCCCAGGTCACCCCACCGCCCGTGGCCGCACCCGCGCCGTCAGCGGCACCGGCGGCGCCCGCCCCGTCGACACCGGCGGTCGGGAGCGCGGGTGACGGCCCGCCGTCCCGGGCGCCGCCGTGCGCCGGCTGGCCGACGAGTTCCCGGACGAGGACGTACTGCGCGTGGTTGGTGTCCTGGTACTCGTCCACCAGCACGTGGCGGAAACGGCGGCGGTAGTGCTCGGCGACGTCGGGGAACGCCTGCAGCAGGTTCACCGTCGTCATGATCAGATCGTCGAAGTCGAGCGCGTTGGCCTGGGCGAGGCGCTGCTGGTAGGCGGCGTACACCTCGGCGACGGTGCGCTCGGCGTGGCTGGTCGCCCGGTCGCGGGCGGCCTCCCAGTCGATCAGCTCGTTCTTCAGGTTGCTGATCTGCGCGGCGAGGCCCCGGGCGGGATGCCGCTTCGGGTCGAGATCCAGATCCCGGGTGACCAGGGTGATCAGCCGCTGCGCGTCCGCGGCGTCGTAGATGGAGAACGACGATCCGAAGCCCAGCCGCTTCGCCTCCGAGCGCAGGATCCGCACGCAGGCCGAGTGGAACGTGCTCACCCACATCGCCCGCGCCCGCGGGCCGACGAGCGCGCCGACCCGCTCGCGCATCTCGGCCGCGGCCTTGTTCGTGAACGTGATCGCGAGGATCTCCCCCGGCCGCACCCCGCGCTCCGCCAGCAGGTAGGCGATGCGGTGGGCGAGCACCCGGGTCTTGCCGGAGCCGGCGCCGGCCACGACCAGCAGCGGCGCGCCGATGTGCACGACGGCGGCCCGCTGCTGCGGGTTGAGCCCCGTCAGCAGGGCGTCGGCGTCGAGCCGGGGCGGGGCGCCGGGCGCCTGGCCGCCGGACGGCGGCGCCAGCACGGCCGGCCCGAACAGGTCATAGGGCACGCCGCCGGCCCGCTCGGCGGACGCGCCGACGACACCGGGGGACTCACCGAACAGTGTGCTCATCAGACCTCGATCGTTCGATGCCAGGCAGGTCGCGGAGGAGCGTGGCCGAGGGGCGCGCGCAAGGCCACCCTACGTTGGCCTCCTCCCCGGCCTGACGGCGAGGATTCCCTTCCTCGCGGGCGGGTTTTCCTGCTTCACCGACAGATGCCTCCCCGTGCTGAGAGCGGGGTGGTCCTACTCCGTCTCCGCAGGCTGCCACCGCGAGCCCTGCGGCCAGAATGTTCTTCGCCGCGTTCACATCCCGATCGTGCACCACACCGCAACGGCAGGTCCATTCCCGGGTGTGTAGCGACAGGGATGCGACCAGCGCGCCGCAGGCCAAGCAGGACCTGGTACCTGGATACCATCCGCTGACAGCGACGACCGTCCGTCCGTACCAGGCGCCCTTGTATTCCAGCATGAACCGCAGGTCCCGCCAGCCCGCATCCGAGATCGCGCGGGCCAGCGCATGGTTGCGTACCATGACGCGGACCGCCAGGTCCTCGATGACCACCGTTTGGTTTTCGCGGATGATCCTCGTGGACAGCATGCGCAGATGATCCCGACGCCGGTCACGGATCCGACCGTGTATCCGGGCCACCTTCATTCGCGCCTTGGCCCGGTTCGCTGATCCTTTCTTCTTCCGGGACAGTTCCCGCTGAACGCGTGCCAGACGCTCCCGATCCCGACGCTCGTGGCGCGGGTTGCCGATCTTCTCCCCGGTGGACAGCGTAACCAGCGAGGTGATCCCCGCGTCCAGCCCGACCTGCGCGTCGACCGCAGGCAGGACCGACCGGGCACTCGACCACGATCGAGACGTGGTACTGGCCGCGAGCGTTTCGGGACACCGTCACCTGCGAGGGATCCGCACCGTCGGGCAGCGGTCTCGACCAGACGATCGCCAACGGCTCGGCCTGCTTCGCCAGCGTGAGCTGCCCGCCGCGGAAGGCAAAGCATTTCCGGAAGTACGTCGCCGAGTCGACAGCCCTGCCCTTATTCTTGAACGAGGGGTAGCCGGCCCGCTTCTCCCAGAAATTCACGTAGGCGGTCTGGAGGTGCCGCAGTGTAGCCTGCAGTGGTCCCTTCGACGGCCCGGTAAGCCAACAGGTATCCGGATCGCGTTTCCACCCCGTGAGCATCTTGTCGGTTTCGGCCCAACCGATCCGACGCTGCTCCTGGAACCAGGCCCGGCACCATTCAGCCAAGGCCCGATTGTACACCTAGCGTACACAACCGAAGGTTTTTTCAAGGTTCTCGGCCTGCACCGAGGTCGGGTGGAATCGGTAGCGGAACGCCCGCTTCACCAGTCGATTCCCCATACCTGACAGAATACCCACTTCTGAATTCGTTCTGGCGGCCGAGCGAGCGCGCGAACCGCCCTCGAGACGGGGCCCGCGCGCTACGATTCCTGATCACCTCGGCGGCCTGCCACCGAGGCGACCAGCTCAGGCCGTGGTCCGCGCAACGCCGGCGTTGTCGGCCAGGCGCGCCGTCAGCGACGCCACCCGGGCCGCCACCGCGGGATCGAGGTTGCCGCCGGACAGCACGGCCACCGTCGGCCCCTGGGCGACGCCGGGATACCGCAGCAGCGCCGCGACCGGCGCTGCCCCGGCCGGCTCCACGGCGTGCCCGGCCCGGCGCAGCAGGAACATCGCCTCCCAGAGGGCGGCCTCGTCGACCGTCACCACGTCGTCCACCAGCCGCCTGGCGAGCGCGAGGGTGAGCCGCCCGGGCTCCCGCACGGCGATGCCGTCGGCGATCGTGCCCCGCGCCTGCGCCTGCGCCTGCGTCGGCGTCGGCGTCGGCGCAGCCGGGCGCGGCAGCGTCGGGCGCCGGCACGGCCGGGCGGCAGCCGGGTCCCCTCCCGGCGCGGCGGCCAGGTCCGCACCGACGCCGGCGACGAGACGCCGGCCGGCCCGCAGCGACGCGGCGAACGCCGGCGCCAGGACCGACTGCACGCCGACCACCCGCACGTCGGGCCGGCGTGCCCGCAGCGCCGCGGCGACGCCGCTGACCAGGCCGCCGCCGCCGACCCCGACGAGAACCGTGCCGAGGTCCGGCACCTGGTCGAGCAGCTCCAGGCCGATCGTGCCCTGCCCGGCGACCACCGCCGGGTCGTCGAACGGGTGCACCAGCAGCCGCCCGCCGGCCGCCGCGTAGGACGCCGCGGCGGCGAGCGCCGCCTCCACCCCGCCGGGCACCTCCTCGACGCGCGCGCCGAGCCGGCGGGTGCGTGCCACCTTGACCGGGTTCGCCCCGGCCGGCACGAAGATCGTCGCCGGCACGCCGAAGACCGCCGCCGCGTACGCGACGCCCTGAGCGTGGTTGCCGGCGCTGGCCGCGACGACGCCGCGGGCGCGGGTGGCGGGGGCGGCGGTCGCCACCCGGTAGTAGGCACCGCGCAGTTTGAACGACCCGGTGTGCTGCTCGTGCTCGCACTTGAGCCAGACCGGCACGCCGAGAGAGGCGGACAGGCCGGCGTCCCGCACCACTCTGGTCCGCCGGGCGACGCCGTCGAGCACCCGGGCCGCCGCGGTGCTCTCGCGCAGCCACCACGCCGGATCCGCGTCCAGCGCGGGATCCGCCGCCGGGCCCGGATCGGCGTCCAGGCCCGGATCCGGGAACGTCGGTTTCTCGCCTGCGGCTGGTGCGGTCATGAGGGCGCCTCTCCCGGTGGCGATGCGGCCACCTCACCGTGACCGCGGCAACAAAAAAGCCCCCCGCGGGAAGGCGGAAGGGCGTGGCGCGCGGACCCGGTGGTCGGGTGCGCGCCTAGGTAATGGCCATCTGCTGCACGGTCACACTCTCCAGACTGCTCCCGCCATCGCGGAACGTCAAACCGAGGCCCGCCCGCCGCCGCGCGGTGAGGGGTGGGCGGGCCTGCGAGCGGTCGGGCCTACTCCCACTCGATCGTGCCGGGCGGCTTCGAGGTGATGTCGTAGACGACCCGGTTGACCTGCGCCACCTCGTTGACGATCCGGTTGGAGATGCGTTCGAGCAGGTCGTAGGGCAGCCGCGCCCAGTCCGCGGTCATCGCGTCCTCGCTCGTCACCGCGCGCAGTACCACCGGGTGGCCGTAGGTGCGCTCGTCGCCCTGCACGCCGACCGAGCGCACGTCGCCGAGCAGCACCGCGAACACCTGCCAGATCTCGCGGTCCAGGCCGGCCCGACGGATCTCCTCGCGCACCACCGCGTCCGCCGCCCGGACGATCTCCAGCCGCTCCGGGGTGACCTCGCCGATGATGCGCACGGCGAGCCCGGGCCCGGGGAACGGCTGGCGCCAGACGATCTCCTCGGGCAGCCCGAGCTCCTCACCGAGCCGGCGGACCTCGTCCTTGAACAGCGTGCGCAACGGTTCGACCAGGCCGAACTGGAGGTCGTCCGGCAGGCCCCCGACGTTGTGGTGAGACTTGATCTTGGCGGCCGTCGGCGAGCCCGACTCGATCACGTCCGGGTACAGGGTGCCCTGCACCAGGTGCTCGATCGTCGCCCCCTCGGCCTCGGCCCGCGCCTCCAGCTCGCGCGCCGCCTCCTCGAAGACCCGGATGAACTCACGCCCGATGATCTTCCGCTTCTGTTCCGGCTCGCAGACGCCGGCGAGCGCCGCGGCGAACCGGTCGGCCGCCTTGACGTGCACCAGCTCCACCCCGGTGGAGGCGACGAAGTCGCGCTCGACCTGCTCGGCCTCCCCCGCCCGCAGCAGGCCATGATCAACGAAGACGCAGGTCAGGGCATCACCGACCGCGCGGTGCACGACCGCCGCGGCGACCGCGGAGTCCACCCCGCCGGACAGCCCGCAGATCAGCCGGCCGTCCCCGACCTGAGCCCGCACCGCCGCCACCGCCTCGTCGGCGATGTTGACCATCGTCCAGGTCGGCCGGCAGCCGGCACCGGCCAGCAGAAAGCGGCGCAGCACGTCGAGGCCGTGCTCGCTGTGCAGGACCTCCGGATGGAACTGGACGCCGTACAGCCGCCGCGCCGGGTCCTCGAAGGCGGCGACGGGGGTCGACGGCGTGGTCGCGGTGACCCGGAAGCCGGGCGGCGCCTCGGTGACCGAGTCGCCGTGGGACATCCACACCTGCTGGGCCGTCGGGAGGCCGTCGAACAGGACACCAGGGCCGGTCACCGACAGACGCGTCGCTCCGTACTCGGCCGTTCCGGTCCGGGAGACCGAGCCGGCCAGCGCCTGGGCCATCACCTGATGGCCGTAGCAGATACCCAGAATCGGCAGCCCGGTGTCAAACAACGCGGCATCCACGCGCGGCGCACCAGGCGAGTACACCGACTTCGGGCCGCCAGAAAGGATCAGTGCTGACGGTTGCCGCGCCAGGATGTCCGCCACAGGCATGTCCCAGGGCACGATCTCCGAGTACACGTGGCATTCCCGGACCCGCCGGGCGATCAGCTGCGCGTACTGGGCGCCGAAGTCGATCACCAGTACGGTGTCGTAGCCGGATCGTCCCGCGGCGCCGGGGACGACCGCATGGGCCGGCCCCGGGATGGTCGCGGTGGCGGCACTCTGGCCCGCCCCCCGCGACTGCACGCCGTGACCAGCATCGCTGCGCTGCAAGTCGCTCACCCCGCAAGCCTACGGACCCACCGGCACTGATGGGCCAGGCCCACGTCAGGGCCTCGCCAGGGCCCCGACCAGGCGCGGGACGGCCAGCGGCGGGGGCTCGGCCCGGCGGGCGCGGCGTACGCTCGTCACCGGTTCCACGGCCCTGCCGACACGGTCGAGGACCGGCCGCCGCGGGTTCCGCGCACGGAGTGCGCGTTTCGCCCGAACGGGCGATCCATCGGGGGCGCCCCCGGACCGCCGTAAGGACCGATGTCGCGGATGCCGGAGATGCCGGGCTTTGCACCTTGAGTGCCACCGGCGGACACATCCGCATCCGTCGGGATCGCCTACCTTGTGGCCGTTCACACCGGTTACCAGCACGGTGACTCCGCGCGCTGTGTCCACAACTGGCACACGGCGGCGAACGCGCTTACGGTAGGCGCCTTTCGGATGCCGACTTCGTACCGCTATGGTGCCTGGCAAGGGACATCCGGGCCCGATACCGAGCCATCCTGGTACGACGTGTTCCGGGAGGCTGGCGGAGAGGTTGCGAAGGTACGTGCGCAGACAACCGATGGCCAGCAGCACGGGCATCGCCGCAGACGCGGAGCCGACGTCGGCGCCGGGTTTGCCCGTGGACAACGAAGACGGCGGGCAGCGCGACGATCGCTCCGCGGCGCCGCCGGATCCTACGGGGTCCGGCCTGGGACGCCTTCGTCGCGCCGCCAGCAACCCCACCAACTGGCGAGTTCGCACCAAGCTGATCGCGATTCTGATCGTGCCGGTCGCGGCGATCCTGGCGTACTCGTCGATCGCGGCGGGCTCGGCGCTCACCAGCACCCGCGACGTGAACCGGGTCGCCGACCTCACGACGATCAGCAGGTCCGCGGTCACCCTGGCGCATGCCCTGGAGCAGGAGCGGACGTACAGCGTCGGACTCGTCGCGAGCGGCCCGGTCGCGATGCGCCGGAACGACTCGCTGCCGCCACTCCAGACGAAGGTGAATGATGCCTACCAGGCATACAAGTCGTCGACCAACGGACGGCGCGGTTCGTTCGGTAGTACTGTTCGCGAGGCGCTCGACGATGTACAGACGAGGATGGACTCGCTGCCGGCCAAGCGGCTGACGGTCAAAAGGCTGGTAGACCCCAAAGCGGCCCAAATCGCCTATCAGCCGATCATCGACTCGCTGATCGACCTGCTCCAGCTCATCCCGCAGGGAAATGACGACGAGCAGCTCGTCAACGGTGTCAACTCGGCCTTCTTCCTGATGTCGGGCACGGAACTGCTGGCCCAGGAGCAGTCACTCATCTACGGCCTCATCATCCAGGGCAGCAACCGCCCCTTCACCGAAGGTGACTTCCGGGAGTTCCTCTCGGCCGAGACCCAGCGGACGCGCTTCCGCGACAACCTCGAGAACGTCGCCGGCCCGGCCCAGCTGGCCATCTACACGCCGACAATCGACGCCGAGAACAACGGCGACATCGAGAACACCGACAATTTCGTCGACACCGTGCTCGGCTCGCCCGTCAACCAGCCGCTGTCCTCCGTCGAGGCGACGAAGTGGAACCGCTCGACGCAGGACGCGATCGACGCGGGCGCCGACGCCTCGGGACAGCTGCTCGGGCTGGTCGACGACCGCGTGGGCACCCTGCGGGGCGACATCCAGCAGCGCGCGCTGCTGTCCGGTCTGCTCGTCGTGGTCATCCTCGCCACCGCCCTGCTGGCCGCGCTCATCGTGGCCCGCTCGCTCGTCCGGCCGCTGCTGGCCCTGCGGACCGCGGCCCTCGACATCGCCGACCGCCGCCTCCCCGACGCCGTCCGCCGGCTGCGTGACTCCACCGACCAGGACATCGACGACTCGATCGAACCCGTCGGTATCGATACCGACGAGGAGGTCGGTGAAGTCGCCCGGGCCTTCGACGAGGTCCACCGCGAGGCGATCCGGCTGGCCTCCGAGCAGGCGTCGCTGCGGAACAACGTCAACGCGATGTTCGTGAACCTCTCCCGGCGCAGCCAGGGCCTGGTGGAACGCCAGCTCCGCCTGATCGACGACCTGGAGAACCGCGAGCAGGACCCCGACCAGCTGGCCAACCTGTTCAAGCTCGACCACCTCGCCACCCGAATGCGGCGGAACAACGAGAGCCTGCTGGTCCTCGCCGGCACGGACACCGCCCGCCGGTGGACCCACCCCGTTCCCCTCAACGAGGTGGTCCTCGCGGCCATCTCCGAGGTGGAGCAGTACACCCGGGTCAAGCAGACCTCGGCCGCCCCGGTCTCCATCGCCGGAAACGGTGTCAGCGACGTCGTCCACCTGGTCGCGGAGCTGCTGGAGAACGCCACCTCGTACTCGCCGCCGGTCACCGACGTGCTCGTCACCAGCCATTCGCTGGGACCGGGCGCGGGGGCGATGATCGAGATCGAGGACCAGGGCATCGGCATGCCCGCCAAGGAGCTCGAGCGCATCAACGAGCGGCTGGCCAACCCGCCGGTCGTGGACGTCTCGGTGTCCCGGACGATGGGTCTGTTCGCGGTCGGCCGGCTGGCCGGTCGGCACGGCATCCGCGTCCAGCTGCGCGAATCCTCCTCGGGCGGCATCACCGCGGTCGTCCGGCTGCCCGCGAAGCTCGTGACCGGCGACAGTGCCGCCAGCGGGCCGGGCCGGGCGCCCGCGCTGCCCCGTCCCGCCGACCCGCCCGCGCTCACCGCCGGCCCGGCCACCGGCGCCGAGCGGGCGATCGGGCCGGGCGAGCGTCCTGGCGCGCCGGGCGGCCACGGCCCGGACACCGGCGAGCGGGCGGGCGGCCTCGCGGCCGCCGGCTCGACGAACGGCTCCAGCAACGGCGCGCACCGCACCGGCCCCGAGCCGCCGGCCCGGGAGGGCTTCTTCGACGACTCCAGCGGCCCGCGGCGCTTCCCGACCACCGGGCCGTTCCCGCTCACCGGCCCCATGGCAGCCCAGCTCGGCTCCGACCGCACGGGGCCGATGCCCACGACGGACCGGCGCGACCAGTTCTCGCCCGGCCGGGACGGTCCGGGCGGACGCAACGACGGACGCAACGACGGACGCAACGACGGACGCAACGGTGGCGGCGACAACGGCCTTGACCGCGGCCAGCCCGGCCCGCACGCGTTCGACAGCCAGGAGATCGACCTCGGTGGACCGCGCGACCGGGGCCTGACCGGCCCCGGCGACCACCCCACGCCCCCGCCGGCCGTGACGCCGGACACCGAGACCATCGAGCGGCGCGGCCCGGCTCAGCGCGAGCCCGCCGCCCCGGACGTGACGAGCCCGATGTCCTTCGGCGACAACCGCTGGCCGACGCGGCCGCGCCCCGGCGCCGAGCCGGCCGCGCGGGACCGGCCGGACACCGGGCCCCGCCTGCCCATGCGGGACCGCCCCGCGCCGGAGGCGGACCGGGCGCCGGCCGAGCCGATCCAGCGGGTCGAGCGCGTCGAGCCGGGCGAGCCCGCCGAGCCGCGCACCGGCAGCGTGTTCCTGCGTTCCGAGGACCGACCTGACCCGCAGACCCGGCCGCGTCCCAACGCGGCCACCGGGCCGCGGGCCGGCAGCACCGGACCCCAGGCGCGGACGGGCCCCGGCCGGTTCGCGACGCCGGAGCCGGCGACGGAGACCGCCGAGTCAACCGAGTCCGCCGACGAGCAGGACGCGGCGGAGCTCGAGACGGATGACGTCGAGACGTCCCCGATCTTCGACTCGGTGTCCGCCTGGTTCCAGCGGCGCAGCCCGGCTGAGGAGGCCGCGGCGCAGGCGGGCCAGGTCGCCGCGGCGGCCCCGGCCCAGTCGCCGCGGGTCACCCAGGCGCCGCAGGTGCCCACGCCGGCCGCGGCTTCCGTCCAGGCGCCGACGCCCGCACCGGCACTGCAGCGGCAGGCCCCGCCGGCGCGGCCCATCGCCGAGCCCGCGGCCGCCTCGGCGCCGCCGGTGCGACGTCCGGGCCTCGGCGGTGCCTTCGGGCACCGCGCCCCGGGGCGTCCGGGCGCCGACCCGCTGATCGGGCCCCGCCCGGTGCCGCCGGTCGAGCCCGCCGCGCCGGCCCCCGCCTACGCGGCGCAGAACGGACCGCAGTCCCAGCCCGCGGCGGCCCAGCCCGCCGCGGTGGCCCAGCCCTACCAGCAGGCAGGGCAGCCACCAGCAGCACAGGCAGCACCTCAGCCACCGGCCGGGGGAGGCTGGAGCTCCCCCGGGGACGCCGGCTGGCAGGCCGCCGAGGCAGCACGCCAACCCTCCGCGGGTGGCGTGACACGCTCGGGCCTACCGGTGCGAGTTCCCATGACCCATCTCGTGCCCGGCAGCGCCGAACCCGCGCCACGCCGGCGTCCCGCCGCTGACACCGCGACCAGGTCCCCCGAGGCTGTCGGTGGCCGGCTCGCCAGCTTCTACCAGGGCGTCCGGCAGGGACGTGATGTCGGAGTAGACACCACGAGGAGCCCTCGACGTGACGCGCAGGAGGAACGGTGACACCCGTGAGTTCTGATGCCCAGAACCTCAACTGGTTGATCAACAACTTTGTCGACCGTGTCCCGGGTGTCGCCCACACGGTGGTCGTATCCGCGGACGGCCTGTTGCTGGCCGTCTCGGACGGCTTCCCCCGGGACCGGGCCGACCAGCTCGCCGCGGTGGCCTCTGGCCTGGTGAGCCTCACCCAGGGCGCCGCCCGGGTCTTCGAGGCCGGCGGTGTGACCCAGACCGTCGTGGAGATGGAGCACGGCTTCCTGTTCATCATGGCGATCAGCGACGGCGCGAGCATGGCCGTCCTCGCCGCGCCGTCGTGCGACATCGGCCTCGTCGGCTATGAAATGGCACTGCTGGTCAGCCGGGCGAAGGACGTCCTCACCCCGGCCCTGCGCGCCGAACTGCAGGGGACGCTTCCGCGGTGACTAGGCGGCAGCACAGGGAGTCAGGGTGAGTATCGATCCCGAGAGCGCGCCCGGTCCGGTCGTCCGTCCTTACGCGATGACCGGCGGGCGAACTCGGTCGCGCTATGAGCTCGCCATCGAGGCGCTCGTCTTCACGACGCCGCTGGGCGAGGAGCGGGCCATCGCCCTCAACCTTGAGCAACAGACCATCGCCGCCATGTGCCGGCAGGTGCGATCCATCGCGGAGATCGCCGCCGGGCTCCGGGTCCCACTGGGGGTCGCCCGCGTGCTGGTAGGCGACATGGCGGACGAGGGATTCGTCCGCGTCCACCAGCAGCCTGACCGCGACGAGGCACCGGATCTCGCGTTGCTCGAAAGGGTTCTCAGTGGCCTTCGAAAGCTCTGACAACAGGCGGGTCAACTCCGCCGTCGCCACGACCTCGGTGAAGATCGTGGTGGCGGGAGGGTTCGGCGCCGGGAAGACCACCTTCGTGGGCTCGGTGTCCGAGATCGTCCCGCTGCGCACCGAGGCCGTCATGACCGAGGCGGGCGCCCACGTCGACGACCTCACTCACCTCACCGACAAGACCACGACGACGGTCGCGATGGACTTCGGCCGTGTCTCCCTCGACGAGGACCTGATCCTGTACCTGTTCGGGACACCTGGGCAGTACCGCTTCTGGTTCATGTGGGACGACATCGTGCGGGGTGCCATCGGGGCGATCGTGTTGGCCGACACCCGCCGTCTCGCCGACTGCTTCGCCGCCGTCGACTACTTCGAGCAGCGCCAGCTGCCGTTCGTCGTGGGCGTCAACTGCTTCGACGGCATCCTGCGGCACTCGATCGAGGACGTCCGCGAGGCGCTGCAGATCAACCCCGCCGTACCGATCATCACCTGCGACGCCCGCAACCGTGACTCGACCAAGAGCGCGCTGATCGCGGTGGTCGAGCACACCATGTCGCGGGCGGCGGCGCGGGCCTGAGCCGGCCGCTGCCCGGGCCCCGTGACGGGTCCGGGCAGCGGGGCTGGGTGCGGGCAGCGGGGCTGGGTGCGGGCGGCGCAGCCCCCGCACCCAGCCCCGGTACGACGGGCACGGCCCGACATGTGTGAGGGCCCGCAGGCGGCTGCCTGCGGGCCCTCACACATGCGTGGGCGGCTTCCAGCCGCCACCGGTGGCCTAGACCTGCTCCGGCAGCGCCCGAAGCTGCGAGTCCATCGGCACCCGGGGGTTGCCGGAGTCATTCACGATCTTGAGTACGAAGTCGGTGTCGCTCTTGTCCCACTGGCCGCCGACCACGCCGACTCTGGCCACGTTCTTGGGCACGTTCGGCTGGGAGCCGAACGCCACCGGCCCGACGATCGTCTGGGCGTCGACCTCCCGGATCGCGGCGACGATGGCCTCCCGGTCCAGCGACGCGGCCCCGCCGAGCGCCTTCACGGCGACCTCGAACAGCGCGTAGACGAAGCCGAGGGTCGGTGACCAGCCACGGCCCCGGGTCGTCGCGAAGTCGTTGGCCAGGTCCCTGGAGGTCCTGTTGGTCAGCGAGCTGCGGAAGGGGTGCGACGGCGACCAGCCGACGTCGGTGGTCAGCGCGTCCCCGTTGGACCCCAGCGCCCGGACGTCCTCCTGGAAGTCCAGCGCCTTCGACATCGTCAGTGCCTTCGGCGTGAAGTTCCCGGCACGGACCTGACGCTGGAAGGTCGCGAGGTCCGCCGCCTGGGCCACCCCGACGACGCTCTGGACGCCGGCCTGCTTGAACTGCTCCACATAGTCCCGGAAGGCGTCGGTCCCCGGCTGGAAGCCGGCCTGACCCGGCGAGGTCACCTGAAAGTTGAACCGGCTGATCGTGGGAATTCCGAAGTCCTGGCTGGCGAATGCACGACCGTCATCATCCTCGGGGTAGACAAGACCCACCTTGGTGACGCCCAGCTGACGCCACATCGCCACATAGGTGGCGACGACGTCGTCCACGCCCCAGTAAAAGTGGTACGTCCAGTGGAAGGGCATGTCGACGTTGCCGCCGCGCCCGTACCACCAGGACTGCCACGGGGCGATCGTCGAGATGCAGGGAACCTGGTTGATCTCGCACTGGTCGGCCACCGGAATCGCCGTGTCCGAGGTGCCGCCGGCCAGGACGATGTCGACCTTGTCCTTGAAGATCAGGTCCGTGGCCGCGATGCCGGCGCCGTGCCGGTCGGACGCGGAGTCCCGGACGAAGATCTCCACCGGATAGGTGCGCCCGCCGACCTTGACGCCGTCGGCGAGAATCCTGCGCATCGACGCGACGACGTACGAGTCGATGATGCTGTACGACCCCAGGGCTCCGGTACGTGGGAGAACGTACCCGATTCGGATCTTGCGCTGGCCGCCTGAGGAGGACCCGCCGCCGCACGCGGCCAGCACACCGGCGGCCGGCGCCGCGACCGCGGCCGTCCCAGCCCACCGCAGCAGGCTGCGCCGATCGAGCGGCGCCCGGTCGAGAGCCGACCGGTGGACGGCCGGCGGGTGCCCACCCACCCCGCCGGACGCGCCCTTGTCGTCACCGGCGGCCGGGCTCCGCCAGCCACCCATACCACCAGACCTGAACATGGCACCTGATCCTGCCGCACGGCGGTTTAAACCTGACAACCGGGGTCCGCGGTCGAGTCGATCACATCGGCGGCGAACCGGAGGGACCCGACATTTTGCCGCATTTGCTTACGGTCGGCATAGGGTCGGGTCTTCTCAGTTCACTCCGCAGAATCGATGTGGTGCCGAACCACTCGCCTTGAGTTCGAGCGTGCCCTGCGCCTTGCCACGGATTCCCGCGCCCGGCTTGGCGATGTGCACCGCGGACAGATCCTTGAGCGGCCCGCTGGTGAACTTCACGTCGCCGATCACATTCCCGCCGTCGTTGCCGGACACCGGCGTGATCGTGTACTGCCCGGCGGTGCCCTGCCAGGTGTACTCGCCCGCCGTACGGGCGACGACCAGCACCCCGACGACATCCTTGGACAGCGTCAGCGGGCTCGTCCCGGTCATCAGGCGGCACTGCCAGCTGCCGTCGATCATCGCCCTGCCGACCAGGGCGTCGGGGTTCGTCGTCGCCGGGCCCTGGGCGGCGTCGGCCGACGGGCTCGCCGCCGCGGGCGACCCACCGCCGCCGCCCCCGCCGCGCAGCACCACGTAGCCACCGATCCCCAGCAGCACCAGGACCAGCGCCACCGCCAGCGGGCCGAGCCAGCCCTGCCGCAGCCAGGCCAGCCAGTCCGCGGCCGCCGGCTCGTCCTCGCCCCGGCGTGGATCCGCCTGGTCCGCCGGATCGAGCAGGCCCGACGGTGTCGCGTCGCGGGCGGCTCGCCGGTGCGGGCCCGAGTGGGTACCCGCCCCGGCCCGGCCCGCCGAGCGCCGGGCCCCGGGGCCGGTCGCGCCGCCCCGAGCCGACCGGTCGGCCGTGCGGCGCCGCCGCTCGCCGGTCTCGGCCCGGGCCCGCTCCCCCGCCGCCGCGTCCGCGGGCGCGGCGGCCCGCTCGCCCGAGGGCGAGGCCACCGGCTGCAGGCTGTTCGTGTCGGCGACCGGATTCGGGGTACGGCGGCGATCCGCGGGGACGCTGCGCCCGCTGGGCTTGCGCACCGAGCGGGACGGCTGCCAGCCGCTGTCGTCGCCCGCCGGATCGCCGGCGCCCGACCGGCCCCGCCCGCCGGAGCGCCGGGTGACCAGCGAGGTCATCTCGGCCGGTGTCTCGGGGCGGCGGCCGGGCGTGGCCGCCGCCCGCCCGGTCTGACCACCCGGTCCCGGCGACCCGCCGGGACCGGACGCCCGCCCGGCAGCGGGAGCGTCCGCCGGGGCGGCCGCGTCCGGCCGGTACAGCGGCCGGACCGTCGTCATCGTCTCCTCGACCCGGCGCACCACCGCGCGCCCGGGCCGTGCGGCGCCCGGCGGCGCACCCGGCCGGCCGGCGGCGTCGCCGGGCTGGGCCCCGCCACCGGCGGGGGCACGCCAGCCGGTGCCCGCTCCCGGCGCGGCTCCGGGGGCCTGGGGCGCGCCGGGCGGCTGAGGGGCTCCGGGCGGCTGTGGGGCTCCAGGCGGCTGGGCGGTCGGGAGCGGATCCGTCACCGCCGGCCCGCGGGCACCCTGCGCCGGGCGGCGGCGCACCACCGGCAGCGGCCCGGACAGCGGATCCGCCCGGTCGCCGATGAGGCCCGGCAGTCCAGGCGGTGGCAGCGGGCGCACGAAACTGCCCGTGTCGGTCAGCGGGTTGCGCCAGCCCGACGGGCGGGCCGCGGCGCCCCAGGGGTCCCGCGACGGGTCGGAGGCCCGCGGGTCACCGGCCGGGGAACCCATCGCCCGGGCATCCGCGGGCGGCGGTGTCGGGGCGTGGCCGACCGCGGAGCGGCGCGTGCCGGGAACGGATTGGTCGGCGGGCCCGGCCGCGGCGTCGGAGCCCGCCGGCGGACGGGCGGCGGCGGGACGTGACTGGCGCGAGGGCCGCCTGGCCAGCGCGCCCGGGCCGTCCGCTCCCGCCGCCGTACCGGGGCGGCCCGTCGCGCCGGTGCCGCGCGACCCGCTCCCGGGCAGGTAACCGTCGCCACCGAAGCCGCGGGGTGGGGTGGAGGGATACGGCAGGGCCTGGCCGGTGGCCGTCGGGTCCGCGCGCAGCGGATCGTCGCCGGGCGAGGCGAACGGGCGCAGCCGCGGCGCGCTGTGCCCGTTCCACGGATCTGACCGGGCCGGCGCGCCCGTGGGGTCCCCAGGCGCCGTTCCCGGCGCGGCCGGCCCCGAAAGGGGGCTCGAACCGGCGGGCGGGGACGGCAGGGGCATCGGACCGGTGCGGGGCCCGTTCGACGGCACCGGGCGGGCGGAGATCGGGAACCCGCCGGTGAACGGGTCGGTGTAGCCGTCCCCCGTCCCGTCCTGGGGTGGGGGGCGGCGAGCGTCACCGACCCGCACAGAGCCCGTCGACGGCCCGTCCCAACCCGGCTGGGCGCGATGGCCAGGGCCCGCTCCCGGCCACGCGCCCCCCATCGAGATGCCCCCCGTGGTGGCGCCGCCGGTCCCGGCACCCGCGCCGGGCACGCCGCCGCGGGCGGATCCGCGTTCACCCGCCAGCGGGGCGCCGGGGGCCGGCGGATGACCGGGCGGAACCGGACTGACCGACGGCAGGTACGACATCGGCCCGCCCCCACCGGGCGCGGCCTGCCGCCCGGCTGGCGGCGGATACCCGCCGTGCGCCGCCGGCCCGCCGTGCGCCGCCGGCCCGCCATGCCCGGGGGATGCGGAGTGCCCGGGGGATGCGGAGTGCCCAGGCGGTGTGACGTGCTGCCCGGGCGGTGTGACGTGCTGCCCGGGCGGTTCCCCGTACGTGGAGGGTGGCGGCGGGGCCGGGCGGACCGGCGGGGTCGGGCTGGGCGGCGCGACCGAGATCCCCGACGGGCTTGCCGGGCGCGCCGGACCGTCGTTCCAGGTGCTGGTGACGTCGAAGGGGTTGCTGGTGACGTCGAAGGGGTCGGCGGCGCGGGCCGGCGCCGCAGCGGCCCGCGCGTCGGGGCCAGGCCCGTGCGGGGGCGCCGGCGCCGGGGCGGGCGGCCATGGCGTCGGGCCCCACGTCGGCATCGGCGCCGCGGGGGACGGCTCGGGCTCACCGACCCGCTCGACCGCGAAGAAGTCGTCGTCGCGCCGCGGTGGCACCGGCTGGTTGAGATCGGCGTCGTGGGTCGTCACCCGGCCGTCACCCGCCCGGCGGTGGGGCCACGCCGCAGCCGTGGCGTGGGAGGCGGGGCCGCGCGGCGGCGTGTCGTCGTCGGGCGGCATCTCCCGCCCTCCAGGTCAGCACGCTCGCCGTCGCGATCGTGCGGCCATGCATCGTGTGAACCGTGTCGTCGCAACCCGCACCCAGCCGGCTCGGGCGGTCGGGAGCCAGCCGGCTCGGGCGGTCGGGAGCGGCGCCACTCGGAGACGTCAGGCCCCGGGACGCGGCGCCAGGAGCCGCCCCGCCGTGACCGCATCGCTATGTGTGATGGACGTCTTACCCTGCGAACGGCGAAAAAGCAATCAACCGCAGGATCCCCCGCGAGCCGCCCCGGCAGAATTGTGACGTTGGTGCTGTTCGCCCACTTTACACGGATCGCGGTCATCGCTTGTCACGGCAGGCTGCGTAGATCTCGCGCACGATCCGCTGCGACGAATCGGACTGCACGTTGGCACTGAAGCGCTGGTACTCCTCCTGGGTGTACGTCGCCTCGAGTTTGTCCAGCGTGCAGGTGCAGTAGCCCTCGTTGCCGTTGCTCACGTCCAGGCACGAGCTGAGGTAGGCGTCGCGGACGCTCTTGTCGTAGATCCCCTTGCCGGCCGCCGCCGTGCCCGTCGACGACCCACCGCCCGAGCCGCCGCCACCCAGGGCCAGGAATCCGGCGATGCCGAGACCCACGCACACCAGCACCACGACCGCCGCGATGAGCAGCGGCGGACGATCGCGCACCTGCCGGAGCAGCCCGCCGCCCCGACCGGCCCCGCCGCGGACGGCCCCGGCTGGCGCCGGTCGGGCCCCACGGTCGGCGAAGCGGCCGCCCGACGGTGCCCACCCGGACTCGGCCGGCTCGCGGTTGTCGTCATCGGGGTCGCCGTCGACATCGACATCGCCGGCAAAGCCGGGGTCGCCGTCGTCGACGTCGTCATCCCAGTGCGCGACACCGGTCGCGCGGGCGGGCGGGGTGCCGGCGCCCATCGGCGCGGCGATGCGGCGGATCTCGCCGGTCGACTCCCCGTCGTCGCCCCAGGCGTCCTCGTCGGTGTCGTGCTCGTCGTCCTCGGCGGCCTCCCGCCGCGTCTGGTCGCCCGCACGTCCCGCGCCCGGCCGTGGCGCGGTGCCGGCGCTGCCTGCCATCCCCGGGCCTGCCACTCGTGCGGCTGGGCCGCCGCCCGGGCCCCGCGCCGCCTCGAGGCCGGGACCGCCCAGCGGGGTGGCGGCCGTCGGCGCCGTCGTGCGCGGGGCGGCGGTCCGCCCGGTCGCGTCAACCGGGACCTGGCCGCCCGTCAGCGCCCACTGGCCGAACTGCCCGGTTCCGCCGAACTGCCCGGTTCCGCCGTAGGGCCCCAGCGCTCCCCCGCCGCGGGCACCCGGACCATCGTCGGACGGACCGGAGACGGACGTGGGGCCGCCGGAGGTGCCCTGGCCGCCACCAGCAGGGCCGGTCGCCGCCGGGCGGGGGACCCCCGCGAGGGGGCCCTCTCCGCCCGGACGGGCCACCGCGCCGGTGATCGCGCGGCCGGGTGACTTCGGGCCGGTGCCGCCCGCGGGCGGCCACGCGGCCGCGCCGCCGGAGCTGGCCGGCGGTGCGGCGGATGACGGCTGCCAGGTCTGGGCGGCCTCGTCCCAGACGTAGGCGCCGTCATCACTGACCCAGCGGCCATGCTCGTCGAGGCGCATCGGTCGTCCTTCGTGCCGGAGACGGACGTTCCCAGGGTGCCATGTCCACGTCAGGCCCGAATCGACCGGGTACCGCCGTGACCACGGGCGGGTCAGCCCACGGTCACGAACCCGACCACCGGTCCGCGCGCCCTCGTCCGGATGCCCCCGTCCCGGACCCCCGCGGCGATCAGCTGGCGGCGTCCACCATGACCTCGGCTTTCTGGAACTCCTTGAGGGTCGCGTACCCGGTCGTCGCCATCGCGGTGCGCAGGCCGCCGGCGAGGTTCAGCAGCCCGGTTCCGGTGGCGGCGCCGGGGCCGGTGACGATCTGGGCGAGGGTTCCCGTCGGGGTGACCGGCGCCCAGCGGCCCCGGGGCAGGTCGGAGTGCAGCACGTCCATCGGCCACATGCCGCCCTGGCCCGGGGCGTCCGACGCGGCGGCGAAGGCCGCGTCGACCATGACCGCGTCGGCGCCGCAGGCGATCGCCTTCGCCACGTCGCCGCCGGTACGCAGGTCACCATGCGCGACGACGTGGACGTAGCGGCCGCCCGACTCGTCGAGGTAGCGCATCCGGGCACCGGCCGCGTCGGCGATCGCGGTGGCCAGCGGCACGCCGACGCCGAGCACCTCACGGGTGCGGTCGCCGAGTCCCGAGCCGACGCCGACGATGACGCCGGCGGCACCGGTCCGCATCAGGTGCAGCGCGGTCGAGAACGATGCACAGCCGCCGACCAGCACGGGGATGTCGAGCTCGCCGATGAAGCGCTTGAGGTTGAGCGGCTCGGTGCCCCGGGACTGGTGCTCGGCGGACACCGCGGTGCCGTGGATGACCAGCAGGTCGACACCGGCGGCCAGCACGTGCTGGGACAGCGCCCGTACCTTCTGCGGCCGCAGCGCCGCGGCCACCGTCACGCCGGCCTCCCGCAGGTCGCCGATGCGGCGGGCGATGAGGTCCGGGTCGACCGGCGCCTCGTACAGGGCGCGCAGCCGCTCCGTCGCCGCCGCCTCGCCCTTGTGGACACCGAGTTCGGTGAGCTCCGCGATGAGCGACTCGGGCTCCTCGTGCCGGGTCCACAGGCCCTCGACGTGCAGCACCCCCAGCCCACCGAGCTGGCCGAGGGCGATCGCCGTGGCCGGCGAGGTGACGGCGTCGGCGGCGACCGACACCAGCGGCAGCTCGAAGCGGTAGGCGTCGATCTCCCAGGCCAGCGAGACGTCCTTGGGATCCCGGGTGCGCCGCGACGGGACGACGCCGACCGCGTCCAGGCTGTACGCGACCCGCGCGCTCTTACCGATCCCGATCTCGACCTCTGCCACTGCGTGCCCTCCCGCCTGGGCCGGCGGGCTCACCGGCCGAACCTGTCCCGTCCCTGCCCGGGTCGCCCGGCTGCCCGCGTCCGCCCGGGATGCACCAAGGTGCCACAGCCGGGCACGCCGCGGCCACCAGGACGGTCCCGCCGGCGCTGGCACCGGCACGACGACCGGACTGGCCGGCGCAGCCGCCGGCGGTCAGCGGGCGGAGTTGTAGTTCGGCGCCTCGACGGTCATCTGGATGTCGTGCGGGTGGCTCTCGATCAGGCCCGCCGAGGTGATCCGGACGAGCTGCGCCTCCTCCTGCAGGCGGCGGATCGTCGGCGACCCGGTGTAGCCCATCGCGGCGCGCAGGCCGCCGACGAGCTGGTGCGCGACCGCGGCGAGTGGACCGCGATAGGGCACCTGGCCCTCGACGCCCTCCGGCACGAGCTTGTCGTCGGAGAGGACGTCGTCCTGGAAGTAGCGGTCCTTGGAGTAGGAGCGGGCCGTCCCGCGGCTGCGCATCGCGCCGAGCGAGCCCATGCCGCGATAGGCCTTGTACTGCTTCCCGTTGATGAAGATCAGCTCGCCCGGGCTCTCGTCGACGCCGGCGAGCAGGCTGCCGAGCATGACCGTGTCGGCGCCGACCGCGATGGCCTTCGCGATGTCCCCGGAGTACTGCAGGCCGCCGTCACCGATGACGGGGACGCCGTGCCGGCGGGCGACCTGGGAGGCCTCGTAGATGGCGGTGACCTGCGGGACACCGACCCCGGAGACGACCCGGGTGGTGCAGATCGAACCCGGCCCCACACCGACCTTGATCGCGTCCGCGCCGGCGGCGATGAGGGCCGCGGCGCCGGCTCCGGTGGCGACGTTCCCGCCGATCACGTCGAGCGGGCGGCCGTCGGGGCCGGCCGGGATGTCGGCCTTGAGCCGGCGGACCATGTCGGGCACCGCGCGCTGGTGACCGTGGGCGGTGTCCACGACCAGGAAGTCCACCCCCGTGGCGACGAGCACCTGGGCCCGCTTGTACGCGTCCTCTCCGACGCCCAGCGCGGCCCCGACGACGAGCCGACCGTCCGCGTCCTTGGTCGCGTTCGGGTACTGCTCGCGCTTGGTGAAGTCCTTCACCGTGATGAGACCGCGCAGGCGGTCCTGCTCGTCGACGATCGGCAGCTTCTCGATCTTGTGCCGGCGCAGCAGGCCCAGCGCGTCGTCCGCGGACACGCCGACCGGCGCCGTGATCAGCGGCATCGGCGTCATGACGTCCTGCACCCGACGGGAGTAGTCGCGCTCGAAGCGGATGTCCCGGTTGGTGACGATGCCGACGAGGCGGCCGTCCGGCTGGGTCACCGGCACGCCCGAGATGCGGTAGCGCGCCATCAGCACGTTCGCGTCCTCGAGGGTGGCGTCCGGACCGCAGGTCACCGGCGCGGCGATCATGCCGGACTCGGACCGCTTCACCATGTCGACCTGCTGCGCCTGCTCGTCGATCGACAGGTTGCGGTGCAGCACCCCGACGCCGCCCTGGCGGGCCATGGCGATCGCCATCCGGGCCTCGGTCACCGTGTCCATCGCCGAGGACACCAGCGGCACTGCCAGCTCGATGTGCCGCGACAGCCGGGTCGTGGTGTCCGCCTCGGCGGGAACGATGTCCGACTCCGCCGGCAGTAGCAGCACGTCGTCGAAGGTCAGCCCGAGCATCGCCAGCTTCGGCGGCACCGGCGCGGCGTCGGCGCCGAGCAGGTCGGCGCGGGGTTCGACACCCCCGCCCGCCAGCGAGGACAGATCGGTGGCAAGGGGAACGTTCATGGCACCTTCCGTTCCGGGTTGACCGGTGCCGCGGCGCTGCGGAACCGCCCGACGGCCACGGCCCCGCCGGATGCCTGGACAGGCCGGCCCGGTCGCCCGCCGACGAGCCGAGGGCCGCCGACGGGAACGCGGAAGACGACCTGCCGACGGGCCGGTGGCCGGGCGACGGCCTGCGTCCCATCGTAGATGGCGTTGGCACCGGTGGGCCGCCCCGGCGTGACAGAGATCGCGGCGGCGCCACTGCGGGAACCGCTGCCGGCGGCCGCGGCCGCGACGTGCCGCGTTTGCGCAACGGAAAACGATCCCACGCGCCGAGCGCCCAAGCACCACACAACGGTGCCGAGACTGCAGATCGGGACCACTAAGCAGTCCGGGCAAGCGTAGCGTGGTCGTCGTGAGCGACGAGCCTGTCGACCCCTTCGCGGGTGACCCCGAGGATCCGGCCGCCGAGCTCGCGCGCCTCGACTCCGTCGACGAGCTCAACCTGCTCGAACCGCTGTCCCTGCACGAGCGGGAGGAGGTCCTCGCCGAGCTGGGAGACCTCGACGTCTTCCGCACGCTGCTCGAGCCGCGCGGCTACCGCGGTCTCGTCGTCGACTGCGAGGGCTGCGCTGAGCCCCACTACTTCGATTGGGAGCTGCTGGCTGGCAACCTGCGCAACCTGCTCAACGAAGGGCGCACTCGCGTCCACGAGCCGGCCTTCGCCCCTGATCCGTCGTGCTACGTGAGCTGGGAGTACGCACGCGGCTTCGCCGACGGCGTGTATGAGGCATCCACCGCCTCGGAGGCCGACACCCGCCGATCCGGGCCGGCGGCCGCGGTCACCCGGCGCGGTGACGGCCCACGGCGGGCGCGGCGAGTTCGTGGCACCCGCTCCCCGCCTGTTCACCGCACCCCTCCTCGACTACCGAACGTAACGTCGCACCTCCGCGTTGGCGGCGGGCCGGTAGCCGCGGGACGTGCCGGACCCGGCCGCTCGCGCCCGCGCGGGGCCGGTGACCGGGGGTCGCCGGGCGATTGGCTACGACTTTCGGGCCAGCGTGGCGCTGTCAGCTGGAGGACACCGAACGTACCGCCCGCCCGCCGGCGCCTTCCCGGGGCAGCTCACTGCCAATGCCAGGCCGCGCGACGCCGATGTCGCGCCCGCCGCCGCGGCCAGCGCTGCCTCGCCGGTGCCGCCGCGCCCAGCGCCTCCTCACCCGGTCGCCTCGCCGGTACCGTCCGACGCCACGGCAGGCGCCCCGCGCCTGGCCCGCGCGCCGCGCCGCTCGGCCTCGGCCGTCATCCGGACCCGGCGATCCCGCCGGAGCCGTGTGACCAGGCGATGGCCTGGGTAGGCGAATCATCGTCCACGAAAGCCGTCCGCCGGATCCGCGGACGCGAGACGGGTTGGACCGGCCGTGGTCCCCAGCGGGACGGTCCGTCGGTTCCGCGCCATGTCCCGGTGCGCCGGCACCGAGCACGGCAGCACAGCGGGGCCGACGGCCTGCCGCCGCGGGCTCGCCCGGGTGAATTTTTCAAGATCACTCATAGGGTGACCGGCACTACGGTGAGTCGGCGGCGCTCGCCGCTCAGGTCGAGAGGGGGGTTCAGGCCGATGACCGACGTACGACGACTTCCAGGCCCCGGCGCGGAGAAGTGGGAGTGGCAGCTGCACGGCGCCTGTCGCGGGGAGAGCACCGAGCTGTTCTTCCATCCGGAAGGGGAACGCGGGCCCGCTCGGGCCGCCCGGGAGGCTGCGGCCAAGGCGATCTGCGCCCGATGCCCTGTCATCCGGGCCTGCGGCGAATACGCACTGACCGCCCGGGAACCGTACGGCGTGTGGGGTGGGCTCAGCGAGTCGGAGCGGGAGGCGATCCTCACCGGCCGTTCCCGGCGGGGGGTCGCCCGGCGTGTTCCGGCCCGGCCGGGACTCGCCCCGGCCTGCTGAGCGCGACGGCGCCGTACCGGTACGGAAGCGGGCATCGAGGCGCCGCGGCCCCGATCACCCGGGACGGGTGATCGGGGCCGGCGGGCTCACCCGCCGCGGCGAAGAACGCGGCCGGCCGGCCTCCGCGAGGAGGCCTGGCCGCCGCGTTCGTCGCTGCGGGCATGCCGGGTGGGATCGCGCGCGTGGTTCGGCCCCGGCCCCACCCGGCGGCCGCGGTCAGAAGCCGGGACCCTGAGGGTGGCTGTGACCGTGGCTGTGACTGTGACCGTGCCCGTGGCCGGGCTCCGGCTCGGCCGGCTTCTCGACCACGAGGCTCTCGGTGGTGATAAGCAGCGCCGCGATCGAGGCGGCGTTCGCCACCGCCGACCGGGTGACCTTGACCGGGTCGACGACGCCGGCCGCGATCAGGTCGGTGTACTCGCCGGTGGCCGCGTTGTAGCCGCGGCCCGGCTCGAGCTCCTTGACCTTGGAGACGATGACCGCGCCCTCCTGGCCCGCGTTACGCGCGATCCAGGACAGCGGGGCGTCGAGCGCGGAGCGCACGATCCGGACACCGGCGAGCTCGTCACCGGTGCGGCCCAGACCGTCATCCAGAACGCTGGTGACGTGCGCCAGGGCGGAGCCACCACCGGCGACGATGCCCTCCTCGATCGCCGCGCGGGTCGCCGAGACGGCGTCCTCGAGGCGGTGCTTCTTCTCCTTGAGCTCCACCTCGGTGGCGGCGCCAACGCGGATGACCGCGACACCGCCGGCGAGCTTGGCGAGACGCTCCTGGAGCTTCTCCCGGTCCCAGTCGGAGTCGCTGGCCTCGATCTCGGCCTTGAGCTGCGCGACGCGGTCGCTGACGGACTCGGCGGTGCCGGCGCCGTCGACGATCGTGGTGTTGTCCTTGTCGACCACCACACGCCGCGCGCGACCGAGGTCGGCGAGGGTGACGCCGTCGAGCGACAGGCCGACCTCGGAGGCGATCACCTGCCCGCCGGTGAGCACCGCGATGTCCTGCAGCATCGCCTTGCGGCGATCCCCGAACCCGGGGGCCTTCACCGCGACGACCTGGAAGGTCTTGCGGATGGCGTTGACGACCAGGGTCGACAGGGCCTCGCCCTCGATGTCCTCGGCGATGATCAGCAGCGGCTTGCGCTCCTGGACGACCTGCTCGAGCAGCGGCAGGAGCTCGTTCAGCGCCGCGATCTTGCCCGGGTAGAGCAGGACGTACGTGTCCTCGAGGACCGCCTCCTGCGCCTCCGCGTCGGTGACGAAGTACGGCGAGATGTAGCCCTTGTCGAACTTCATTCCCTCGGTCAGCTCGAGGTCCAGCCCGAGGGTCTGGCTCTCCTCGACCGTGATGACGCCGTCCTTGCCGATCTTGTCGATCGCCTCGGCGATCAGGTCGCCGACCTTGGCGTCCTGCGCGGAGATCGCCGCGACCTGGGCGATGGTCTCCTTCGCGCTGACCTCGACGGCCTGCGCGAGCAGCGCCGCCGACACCGCCTCGACTGCGGCCTCGATGCCCGCCTTCAGCGACAGCGGGGCCGCACCCGCGGTGACCTGCTTGAGGCCGAACCGCACCATCTCCTGGGCGAGCACGGTCGCCGTCGTGGTGCCGTCGCCGGCCACGTCGTTGGTCTTGGTCGCGACCTCCTTGGCCAGCTGCGCGCCCAGGTTCTCGTACGGGTCGTCCAGCTCGACCTCGCGCGCGATCGTCACCCCGTCGTTGGTGATCGTCGGCGCGCCGTAGGACTTGTCGATGACGACGTTGCGCCCGCGGGGACCGATCGTCACCTTCACCGCGTCGGCGAGGGCGTTGACGCCGTGCTCGAGCGCGCGGCGGGCGTCGGAGTTGAACGTGAGAATCTTCGGCATACCTGAGGTGTCCTCTCCCGACACCGAGGCCGGCGGCGAAACGCAAGGGCGCGCCCCGCCGGCGCACCCGGCAACAGCCGGGTGGCACCAGCGGGGCGCGCCCCTGGCGTTGCTACCGGCGAGCGGCCTACTTCTCGATGATCGCGAGGACGTCGCGGGCGGAGAGCACGAGGTACTCCTCGCCCGAGTACTTGACCTCGGTGCCGCCGTACTTGCTGTAGAGCACCACGTCGCCGACCTTGACGTCGAGCGGGACGCGCTTGCCGTCCTCGAACCGGCCCGGGCCGACGGCCAGGACGGTGCCCTCCTGGGGCTTCTCCTTGGCCGTGTCCGGGATCACGATGCCGGACGCGGTGGTCTGCTCCGCGTCGGACGGCTGCACGACGATGCGGTCCTCAAGAGGCTTGATAGCAACCTTGGTGGCGGTCGTCACGATCGACCTCCCCCTTCCTACGCTGGATGAGAGAGCGACCCTGGCGGCCTGCCGTCGCGGGTGAACAGGCGCCTGTCGTCGCTGGCACTCTCATGTGCCGAGTGCCAACCTAGCACCCGCACCACTCACGTCAACCAAGATGGTGCGGATCTGTCAACACGGCAGCGAACGGCGGCGCGGACGTGCCGGCCACACCCGACGGGCCGGCCCCGCCGACCGGCCGGCTTCGACGCGGTCGCCGCGCGCCCGCGTCGACCAGCCGCCCTCGGCGTGACGGGAGTTCCACGTGATCTGGATGTGGGAGGCCAGGGCCGCGCCCGGCCGCCTGGACGACCTCCGGCGCTGGGCGATCGAGGCGCTCGCCGACCGGGAAGGTGAGGTGTATCTCAGCCACCAGCCGGCCGGCGACCTCGTCGTGATCATCCTCCGAACCCCCACCCCGGCACCCCCGAAC
>NZ_FZMO01000024.1 GCF_900197875.1 Frankia canadensis
GGATGTCACGGCGGCCGGACCCGGCCTGGTCGGCGATGTAGGTACCGGCGGCGACCGCCAGGGCGACCGGCCACTCGATCAGCTCGATCGCGGCCAGGGTTCCCAGCCCCAGGTAGTAGGCGCTACGACGGGCAGTGGGCAGGGCGACGGGGCCGATGCGCAGCGCGCCGGGAGCCGGCGGCGGGCTGACCTCGAAACGAGCGGTCACGAAGGGTAGGCGCAGCGTCGCGGACCGGATGTCCGCGGGGCCGAGGGATCCTGGCCGCGACGAGGCCGCGCGCCGGGCCGGCGTGGATACCGCCCCCGGCGAGGTCGCCGCCCCCGAGGGAGTTCCCGACGTCGAGGAGGAGGCCCGTCTGGACGCGGAGGCCGATGTCGCGGCGCCTGCTCTGGTGGCGCCGGCCCTCGAGGCACCTGTCCTCGACGCGGATGTCCTCGACGCGGATGTCCTCGACGTCGCCGTCCCTCCGGCGCGGGTTGACCCGGTCGTGGTGCGCGTCGCGCCCGCTCCAGCGCTGCCCGTGGCGGCGCGGCTCGTGCTCGCCCGCGTGGCCGGCGATCGCGTCGTCGCCGCGGACGCCGCCGCCGCGCCCGTCGCGGCTCTGGCCGCCTTCGCCGTGCCCGCCTTCGCCGTGCCTGTCCTGCTCGTGCCTGTCCTGCTCGCGGTCGCTTTCACGGCGCCGGCGCTCGTGCCACGGGCCGCGGTGGCCTTGGCGGCGTTCGACTTCACGGCGCCTCGCCCGGCCGCGTCCCCACCCGCGGCGGCCTGCCGTGCCGCACCCGTCACCCGGGCGGTGGCGGCAGTGGATCGCGCCGAGGTGGAACCGCCGGATCCCGCCGAGGCGCCCGACCTGGTGGTGGTGGGGATGGCGCGGGCTGATCCCGCGGTGCCTGCCGTCGAGGACGAACTTGTCGCGCCCGCGGCGTTCGGACTCCCGTCAGCCGGCGCGACAGTGCCGGGTGACGCGGGCGCTCCGCCGATCACCGAGGAGCCGTTGCGGGTGGCGCCGGTCCCGCCGGCGGCCGGCGTCCCCGACGTGCCGTCCCGGCCTGGTCCCCCCGGTGGGGGTGGCGCCGCGGGCGACACGAACGTGGGGCTGACCAAGGCCCCGCCGACGGTCCCGCGCAGGCCGACGCCGTTCGGTCGGGCGCCGTTCGGTCCGGCGCCGTTCCTGGAGCTCGTGCTTGCCATGGAGCGCTTCCTCCCACCAGCCAGCCAGAGACTACTAAAAGTCATCGGTTCGCTTCGATGGGTGCACAGCCTGGCAGCTGGCGGGCCTTCGCGCTACCGCACGCGGCAATCAGTTGGACGCTTGGTCCGCCGCGAGCCGCCGACCGCCATGCCGATCCGCGACGGCGAAACCGACATGAAGCATCCTGATCGCCTCATCCAGGATGGCGACAAGGTCGGCGCCGTCGGCCTTGAGCCACTGCTCGTAGGCGCTCACCGCCACCCCGAGGTGCGCGGCCGCAACCGCCTGCGGCAGCAGCGCGGCCGTGGGCTGCGCCGTCCGGTGCGCGACGAACTCGGCGACGACCGCGCGCCAGCTCGCGAAACGCAGCGTCGAATGCGCCTGCAGGGCCGGCGTGCGCAGGATCAGCGTCATGCGGCGACGCAGCCAGGCGCCTTCGGCGGACGGATAGGTGTTGAAGTCAAGAATCGCCCGGCGCAGCGCGGTCAGCATCGGTTCGTCCGCCGAGGCGGCGGCGAGTGCCGAGCGCATGACCTCGAGGTGCGCGTCGAAGTTTCCCCAGGCGAGATCGTTCTTGGACGCGAAATACCGGAAGACGGTGCGCCGGCCTATGCCCGCCTCGCGGGCGATGTCGTCGACCGTCGTCTCCTCAAAACCTCGCTCGGTGAACATCCGCAACGCCAGGTGCTCGAGTTCTGACGCGCTGGTGGCGGGCCGGCGACCCGAACGCCGACCGTCCACGATCCGGGCCGTGGTGACCACGTGCCCCTCACCTCACCTCCGCCGCACCAGGTCCTACCTGTCTCGGACTCACGGCGACCGCCCACCCCACCGCTGGCACCGCGAGCTCGCGGACCCTTCCACCGTATCGGTCCCAACCGACACCGAGCGCGATCGCCGGCCGGCGGCGGAGCGTCGCCCGCCTACCGATGAGGAGGAAACACCCGCCACCACCACGAGGAGTAGCATGGCACCCGTCCATCATCTGGGAGAAACAGCCCACATGGTGAGACGGGCCGAGCGAGTTCCCGCTGGAACGCCATGTTTGGTCGCCCGCGACGGGCCGCGACACGCGGTGCGGCGTCGGGAGTTGACGTGCCGGAATGCCGCCGAGATCCGGTGGGCGGTCGGCATGCCGGCGGGCCGCCGGATCTCGGCGCACCGTGTGCGGTCCAGGCCGGTTGGCCCGCCATCCCCGCCCCGTCCTGATCCACGCAGACCCGCGGTCCGCCGATCCGTGCCCGACCATGCGTCCGTGCTGGCGGGACCATGAGTCGACCGGGCATCGGTGCATGCCAGGCCGAATTGGAGTTCCCCTAGCCATGTGTTCCGTGGACTCGCGGACCGCCACGCCGTGCGCCCCCGCTCCCGCACTCGCCCGGCGGGCCGCCGGACTGCGCTCCTCACCCGTGCGCGACCTGCTCGCCCTCACCGCCCGCCCCGAGGTCATCTCGTTCGCCGGCGGTCTGCCCGCCCCCGACCTCCTCGACGCGGCCGGCATCCGGCGCGCCTACGACCACGTGCTCGCCGAGCCCTCCGCGCGGTCGCTGCAGTACTCCACCACCGAGGGCGACCCGGACCTGCGCGCGCTGCTCGCTGGCCGCCTCGCGCGCCGGGGCCTGCCGACGAGCCCCGACGGCCTGCTGGTGACCACCGGCTCCCAGCAGGCCCTGGCACTGCTCGGCACAGCGCTGCTGGATCCCGGCGACGTCGTTCTCGTCGAGGACCCGACGTACCTGGCCGCGTTGCAGTGCTTCGGGCTCGCCGGCGCGCGCGTGATCGCGGTCCCGACCGACGACGACGGTGTGCGACCTGACGACCTCGACCAGGCCGTGGCACGGCACCAGCCGCGGCTGCTCTACCTCGTGCCCACCTTCCAGAACCCGACCGGGCGCACCATGCCGGGACACCGGCGGCGCGCCGTCGCCGAGATCGCCGCGCGACGCGGCCTGTGGATCGTCGAGGACGACCCCTACGGCGAGCTGCGTTTCGAGGGCGCCGCCGAGCCGTGGATCGCCGCCGACCCCATCGCCGCCGACCGCACAGTCCTGCTCGGCAGCCTGTCCAAGACGATGGCACCGGGCATGCGGCTGGGCTGGCTACGCGCGCCCGACCCTCTGCGACGCGCGTGTGTGATCGCCAAGCAGGCCACCGACCTGCACTCCTCCACCATCGACCAGGCCGCCGCGGCGCGGTATCTCCGCGACGGCGCCCCGGCCGACCCGAACCCACCGGCGGTGGGCCCCGCCGCCGGCCCCGACGGCCACGTCCGGCGGATGTGCGCCGCGTACCGCGAACGCCGCGACACGATGCTCGCCGCGCTACCGGCCGCGCTGCCCGCGGGCAGCCGGTGGACGACGCCCCGCGGCGGCATGTTTGTCTGGGTGTGGCTCCCGGCGGGGTACGACGCCACCGCGCTGCTGCCGGTGGCCCTCGAGCACGAGGTCGCCTACGTCCCCGGCGCCGCGTTCTTCGCCGGCCGACCGGATCCCTCGACGCTGCGGCTGTCGTTCACCACGCATCCGCCCGAGCGTATCGCCGAGGGAGTCGCCCGCCTTTCCCGCGCCCTTGGTGGTGCCATGGTGTCCGCGTGAGGGCGACCGGCGCCGGCCGCGCCGCGCAGTTCCAGGGTGGCGCACTTGATCCCGCCGCCCGCGTGGCGCAGTTCGCCGACGTCGATGCAGATTGGGTCGAATCCCCGTGCGCGCAGCGCCGCCGCGAACCGGTGCGCGCCCGCCGGCAGCACGACGTGACGTCCGTCGCTGACCGCGTTGAGCGCGAGGAGCAGCGCCTCGTCCTGCGGCACCGTGATCGCGTCAGGGAACAGACGTTCCAGGTGGGCCCGGCTCGGCGCGTCGAACGCCGCCGGCAGGTAGGCGACGAGATCCTCGTCGAGGACACACAGCGCGGTGTCGAGATGGTAGAAGCGCGGGTCGACGAGCCGCAGTGGATGGATCGGGCGTCGCAACAGGGCGGCCACCTCGGCGTGGGCGGCGGACTCCGTGCGAAAGCCCATACCGGCGAGGATCCCCGCGCGGGTGAGCAGGAAGTCGCCCTCGCCCTCGTTGACGTAGCGGGGCCGATGAGCGCCCCGGGGCGCCAGGGCGGCGAGCCTGCGCAGGTAGAGATCCTCCTCCTCGCGGCGATGCGGGAATCGAAACCGCACCCCGACCGCGCGCCCGTCCACGACGACCCCGCCGTTCGCCGCGAACACCATGTCCGGCAGCCGAGGACGCGGCTCGATCAGCTCGACGGTGTGCCCGAGGCCGCGGTAGAGCGCCTGCAGTGCCTCCCACTGCGCGCAGGCCCGCGCCGCGTCGACCGGTCTGTCCGGATCCATCCACCAGTTGATGGCATAGCGGACGTCGAAGTAGGTCGGACGACACATGAGGTAGCGACGAGTGATCGCCCGGCGGCGGACCGCCACTCCTGCCGTCATCGCCGACACATCCTTCCCTGCCTGCGGGCCCTGCCTGCGGGCCCTGCCTGCGGGCAGGCGCTCCGAGAGGACGCCCGCCCAGGGCGCCGACCTGGTGGCCGGTACCAGCCGAGGAACCGGCCCCGCCCGCACGACCAGCATCGCCCCACGACGCTGCCCGTCCGGAAGGGTGGAGAGGACGACCACGATGCCTGTGCGCCCGCCCTTGCCGGGCTCGCCCCGCACACCGCGCCACCTCCGCTCCCCGATGTTCCCGTCCAGCGGGATCGCCACGCGCTCGGCGGGCCTGCGCGGCGCCGCTCGCGACACCGATCACGGCGCCTCCACCCCGCACCGCGTCGTCGCGGCCCGCACCGGCGCGGTCGCCTCGCCCGGGCCCACTGGCGTATCCGCATGACCACGCGACCCGCCTCCACCACCGGACCGGCCACCACGCCCACTCCCCCGTCCGGCGCTGATCCCGTACCGGTTCCGCGGCTCGCGGCCCGGTCGACGACCCCGCGCCCGCCCGTGCTGCGTGCCGACGCCGTGTCCTTGATCCGCGACGGGCGCGAGCTGCTCACCGAGATCGAGCTCACCGTGCGACCGGGGGAGCACTGGGCGCTGCTCGGCCCGAACGGCGCGGGCAAGAGCACCCTGCTGAGTCTGTGCGGCGCCGTGCGTCATCCCACCCGCGGCAGCGTGGAGGTGCTCGGCCACCAGCTTGGCCGTGTCGACGTGCGTGCGCTGCGCGGTTGGATCGGGCATGTCGACCCGCGCCATCCACTGCGCAGTCCGCTGACTGTCGAGGAGGTCGTCCTGACCGGGGCGACCGGCTCCGTCGAGCTCGTCCCCCGTTGGCGCCCGACGGCCCGCCAACGACGACAGGTGGAGGATCTCCTCGCCCTGCTCGGCATCGCCGCGATCCGCGAGGCGCGTTGGCCGGTGCTCTCCCAGGGGGAACGAGGCCGGGCGCTCATCGCGCGGGCGCTGATGCCCGAACCCCGGCTCCTTCTGCTCGACGAGCCCGCGACCGGGCTCGACGTCGCAGCCCGGGAACGCCTGCTGACGAGCATCGAGACGCTGGCCGACGAGCTCGGCGACCTCGCGAGCGTGCTCGTCACCCATCACCTCGAGGACCTGCCGATCAGCACCGGGCACGCGATGCTGCTGCGCGGCGGACGAGTGCTGGCAGCCGGGCCGGTCGACGACGTGCTCACCTCGGAGCTGGTCAGCGCCTGCTTCGATTACCCGATCGAGGTATGCCGCACCGAGGGGCGATGGTCGGCGCGGGCACCACGGCGAGCACGTAACCAGAAGGGCCGACCTTCCTGACTCGGGCCCCACCCGCGTGTTCTTTCGCGAAAGCGGCTGTTTGACAGATATCTCCCCGGGGACATCTCCGCGCGATCATCCGGCGAACAGATGGGCGGCGCACCCCGCACCGCCGCCGGCCACGACACAGACAGCGGAGGTCCCCGTGCTCTGGTTCATCATCAGCATGATTCTGCTCGGACTCGTGGCGGGCGCGGTCGCCAGGCTCCTCGTTCCCGGCCGGGACCCGCTGAGCATTCCAGCGACGATCGTGCTGGGCATTGTCGGCTCGTTCGTCGGAGGATTCCTCGGATTCGCGCTGTTTGGTCACGACTTCGACGAGGGTGCCTTCCAGCCTTCCGGTCTCATCGGCTCGGTCATCGGGGCGATCATCGCGCTGCTCGTCTACCGGGCGGTCCACGGTCGCCGGCCCGTCCACCACTGACCCCGTCCGGGCGGACCCAGGTCACCACTGACCCGGGTCCGTCCGGTGGCTCGGCGCGACGGAGGCCGCCGCCCATGTCAGGCTGTCAGCGCACCCGTGCTTTCACCCTCGGCTATCGCCGCGGGCGAGCGGTGACGGAGGGCAGCAGTCAGTGACGGCGGCCGCGTGCCAGCCGGTGGGGCATGGTCGCGCGGACGGGCGGTGGTCATGGCGGAGCACCAGGACGGTCAGCGGGACGGCACGTCGTCGCCCGGCAAGCGCGACCTGACGCCGCGCTCACCGCGGCACGGCCCGCCCCCCGGCGAGGCAGGCGGCACGCAGCGCTGGTTCGAGCCGACCGAGCCCACCCGGGGCATGTTCACCGGTTCCCCGCGACCCGGCGACGGCGGCAGCGAGGAGCAGGCGATCGCCGCGGGTGCCGTCCCGGCGCCGCGCGCAGTGATCGCACCCCGGGGAGCGCCCCGGGATCCGCTGCGCCTGCCCCGTCGGATCGGGCCAGCGCCCGGCACCACGCCGCCGCTGCTGGACGCCCCCAGTGTCCCCATCGGGCTGCGGGAGTGCGCCGGGTGCGGCGCGCCGGTGGCCCGGCCCGGCCCGTCGGGCGCGGTGGCGCTCGACGGCGTCTGCGAGGGCTGCGGCCACCGCTACTCGTTCACGGTGAAGTTGCGGCCCGGGGAGCGCGTGGGCAGGTACACCGTGCACGGCGTGATCGCTCACGGCGGGCTGGGCTGGGTGTACGCGGCCACCGACGACAACCTCGGCGGAGACGACGTCCAGGCGTGGGTGGTGCTCAAGGGGCTGCTCGACGCGGCGAATCCCGAGGCGCGGCGCATCGCGGAGGGCGAGCGACGGATCCTCACCACCGTGTCGCACCCAGCGATCGTGAAGATCCTGGACTACGTCACGCACGATGGCGAGGACTACATCGTGATGGAGTACGTGTCCGGACTGTCCCTGACGGCACTGGCCGAGGCGGGCCCGCCCAGCGCGGATGGCCGCCCCGTGCCGCCCGTGGTGGCCGACATCCTGCGCTATCTGCTGCGCGTCCTGCCCGCCCTGGGACATCTGCACCGTATGGGACTGGTGTACTGCGACTTCAAGCCGGACAACGTGATGATCACCGCGTCGGGCGTGAAGCTGATCGACCTCGGCGGTGCCCGCCGCCTGGACGATCGTGTCTCCGGCTATCTGTCCACGCCCGGATACCGCGCTCCCGAGATCGACGACGACGGCGAGCGGCCGGCAGGCGTGGACCGGGCCGCGCCCTCGGTGGCGACGGACGTCTTCGCGGTCGCCCGGACCCTCGCGCGGCTTGTCCTGGGCCGCTTTCCCGGCTTCGTCGACGCCTACCGGCACGTGCTGCCCCCGCGGCGCGCCCATCCCCCGCTGCGCGAGTTCGAATCGCTGGATCGGCTGCTGCGCCGCGCCACCGCGACCGATCCGCGGCGGCGCTTCCCGAGCACCACCGAGCTCGCCGACGAGATGGTCGGCGTGCTCTACGAGATCGTCGCGCGCACCGAGGGCCCGGTCCCGCCGCTGGCGAGCCGATGGTTCGATGCCGCCGGGCATCCCACCGGCGAGGCCGGTCCCGCCGGACCGCCCGCTGCCTGGGAGGTGCTGCCCGACCTGCGGATCGACCCGGACGATCCGCGTGCCCCGGCGCTGGCCGCCGGACCCGACGAGGACCCGGCCGCCCTCGCTGCCCGGCTCGCCGCGGTCTCGCCGGTGACCACGGAGGTCCGTCTGTCACTCGCCCGCGCCGCGATCCGGGCCGGGCACCTCGAGCAGGCCGCGCGGACCCTGGATGACGCGGCCACGGCCGCGCCCCAGGAGTGGCGGGTCGACTGGTACCGGGGCCTCGCGGCGCTGGTGGGCAGGTGCCCGGGACTCGCCGCAACGGCCTTCGACCGCGTGTACTCGCAGCTGCCGGGCGAACTCGCACCCCGGCTCGCGCTCGCGACCGCGCTGGCCGACGTGGCCGCTCGGGCGGGTTCGCCGGCCGAGCGGGCGGCCGCCAGGGAACGCGCGGCCGCGCTGTTCGACGTCGTGAGCGTCATCGATCCGGGCGTGACCAGCGCCGCGTTCGGGCTGGCCCGCTGCCGCACCGACGCGACCGGCAAGCTCGACGCCTACCAGCGCGTGCCTCGCTCCTCCTTCGCCTACACCGCCGCCAGGGTGAGGATGATCGGCGTACTGGTCGACCGCGCCGGACGCCCGGACGTACCCGGCGTGAGCCTGGCCGCCCTGCTGCGGGCCGCGGCGATGCTCGCCGATACCCTGCTGGACCTGGGTGAGAGGCGCCGCGCCGAGCTGCGTCGCGACATTCTCGCCACCGGGCTCACGCTGCTCGCCGAGGGCACGCTCACCCCCGACGCCTCCCGTCCCCCGACGCTGCTCGGCTGCCCGCTGGTCGAACGTGACCTGCGCTTCGCCCTCGCCACGACCTACCGGGAGATGGCCCGGCTCACCAGTGACCGCGCCGCCCGGGTCCAGCTCGTCGATCGGGCGAACCACGCCCGCCCCCGCACGCTGTTCTAGGACGTTCTAGGACAGCCGGGGTCCTGCGTTCGGAGCCCGTGGCGAGCAGCCAGCCCGGCCCCTCGGGCGCCCGCGCCACCCGGAGGCACTCAGGACGCGAGGTCGGACAGCGGTGGTCGGCCGGGTACCCGCAGCCCCGGGCGTAGCCACTCGTCGTACAGCCGCGTCCACGTGCCGTCCGACATGATCTGCCGCAGGACCCCGTTCACGAACGCGACGAACTCGTCATCGCCCACCGCGTCCCCGGTGATCGGCATCGCGATGCCGTACGGCTCATCGAGCTGCCCGCCGGCCGCGAACGCCGCGCCGAACGCCGGCGGGCCCAGCACGGTGGTGTAAGGGTCCTGGGCGGCGAGTCCCGCGAGCAGAACATCGTCACCGACGATCGCGTCGACGTCGCCGTACTGGAGGGCCACCAGGCAGTCGGCGATGCGCGGGCGGGTCACCGGCCGCGGCGCGGGCGGGGGCACCCGCGCCAGCTTCTCGCTGGCGGTGCTGCCCGCCGAGGTGCACACCGGGCGGCCGGCGAGGTCGGCCAGGTCGGCGATCCCGGCGTTCTGCCGCACCAGCAGTCGCAGGGTGGACTCGTAGTACACGCTGGAGAAGCGGACCTGGCGCTTGCGCTCACAGGTGATGGTCATGGTGGCGACCAGCATGTCGACCATGTTCGACCGCAGCAGATCCTCGCGTTCGGACGTGGTGACCGCGCGGAACTGGATGTGGTCGTCGACGTCCGCGGGCCCGAAGATGGCCGCGGCCACCGCGCGGGCGATGCCGACGTCGAACCCCTCGAGCCGCAGCGTGCGCCAGTTCATCAGGCCGGCGGGCGGCGCATCGGTGACGATGCCGACGCGCAGGTATCCCCGATCCCGGGCGATCACGCCCATCCGGCTGCCCGGTGGCATGCGCCCGGGCGTGGGCATGGGCCACAGCGGCGGCTCGCTGGCACGCACCGGACGCCCGTCCGCGCGGCAGGTGCCGTCCGGCCGCGCCGCGGCCCCCGGGTCCGACGAGGCCGGGGTCGGTTCGGCGGGCGCCGGAGAGCGCGGCAGCGGGCCGGCCTCGATCGGCAGGGGGCTGCGGGCCGTGCTGCAGCCTGCCATGACCAGGGCCCCGCAGCAGGCGAGCACGATCGCGGCCCGGGCACGCGCCGCCATGCCCTGATCGGCGCGTGGGGCGCCTCGTCGCGCCGCCGCGGCGACGGCGCGGCCGCCCACGCCGCTCACAGATACTCCCGAAGCCGGGGCCACATGCCTGCCACCGCGGCGAGGATCGCGGCGAGGATCAGCGCCGGCGCGCCCAGGCGGAGCCCGCGCAGCGCGCCCGCGGCCTCGTGGACATCCGCCTCGAACCGGCCGCGAGCGCCGTCGATCGCTGTGTCGAGCGTGCCGACAAACCGGGCGAACGCGGCGGTGCCCGGGCCGAGGGTGCGGGTCACCGCCTCGCCGAACGTGTCGGACGTGCGCGGGTCCCCGCCGCTGGAACCGGCGTCGCCGGGACCGTGCGCGGCGGCCACCACGGAGTCCGGCGAGGAGGCTAGCAGGCGGACCACCGAGTCCCGCACCCGCAGCCAGGACCGCAGCTGCGCCTCCAGGCCTGCGGGCAGATCCGCCCCCTGCCGGTTGTCGAGCGCGACGACGAGCGAACCACGCCGGGTGACCGGCTCGGGAGGCAGGCGGTCCCCGGCGGGATCGAATCCCAGTCCCCTCGCCACCCAGGCGAAGTGCTCGTCGAAGCGAACGCCGTTGCCCAGCGCCGCCAGCGACAGGTTCTCGTCGACGCGGGCCTCCAACGCCAGGGTCTTGGAGCGCGCGAGGAGCGTCATCGGGCGGTAGCCGGCGTCGCGGCCGGTGTCGAGCCGGGTCTGCTGGGTGCCGAACGACACCGCCGTCCAGATGATCGCCGTCAGCACCGCCGCGGTCGCGAGAAGCAGACCTGGGTTGATCAGCCGGTTGGTCCTGCGCACCAGCAGCAGTTGCACTCCCAGCAGCGAGCCAAGCGCGAGACCGGCCGTGACGACGACCGCCCATTCCCCGCGCGCCCCGGTGGCTCGCCGGTAGGCGAGGTCCACCGCGTCGGCATACCGCGCGACCAGGACCTCCGTCGCGGGCAGGATCTGTGTGCGCATCATCGTCGAGGCCGCCCGCAGGTTCGCCTCGCCGACGGACAGGCCGGCCCGGTTGTTCGCCCGGGCCCGCTCCACCATCCCGTTGTAGACCGGAATCGCCTCGGCCAGCAGGTCGAGCGGGCAGGCCACCGACGGCGCGCCCGCCGCGGGGCGCGCGGCCGACCGCGTGGGCGGGCCGTGCGCGGCCCAGCGCGCTCCCGGCCGTGCGACCACGCCCGCCGTTTCCCCGGCCGCCGGACCGGGACGCGCGGCCTGTGACGGGATGGCGACCGACGCCTGCGCCGACCAGGGCGGTTCCATACTCCCGGCCTGGTCGGCGTCAGCAGGGCCGTCGCCGTCGGCCCCGCCGGCGGCACCCGGCGCGTCGTCACCAGCGTCGTCCGGATCGGGGACCGCTGGCAGGACAGCCGGACCGCGCCGAGCGCCCCCGTCCGCGGCGCACAGCCCGGGATCGAGACGACGAAGATCCAGGACGTCACGGGCGGACTCGGCGACGCTCGTCTCGAACGGGGCGTCGCTCTTGATCCCGTCATACCGGTGTCGCAACCGCGCGGCCGGCGCGGCGCGGTCCACCAGAAGCTCGACCGAGGTGAAGACCTCCGCGGCGGCTGCCGCATCAGCCTGGGACAGCGCCACACGCAGCTCCTGCGCCGTCGCCAGCGCGCGGCCCTGGTGGGTCACGAGGTCGTCGGTCGCGTCGAGGCGATGGGCGACGACCGCACGCAGGGTGAGACCGAACATTCCGAGCGTCGTCACGAGCACCGCGAGCAGACCGACCAGACGCACCCCGGCGTCGCAGCGCGCCGCGATGCGGCGCGCCATCCACCGCACCCGCCGTCGTGGTCCCGCCCGGGGACGAGAGGGTCCACCCGCCCCTCCCACGCCGCGCCGGCGCAGCAACCGGTCACGAAGGCCGGTTCCTCCGCGCGGTGCCGGGGGGGGCGACAGGACGACCGTCACACTTACCAAGAGTACGCGCCACGACCACTCACGGTAACTCCATATAGGGTTTCGTCCGATTCGGCGGCACGACACCGCGGTGACCGGCGGCGGGCCTGGTGTGAGTGCCGGGAAGCTGATGTGGGTGCCGGGAAGGGAGCGGGCCGCGCCGTGTGCACATCATCGTTCGAGCAGGGTCAGGATGGCTGTGGCCCTGGCCTCCCCACCGGCACGGTTCCTCCGCCGCCGGGAGTGACCGACGCACGTCTGGCGCGCCAGATCGCCTTTCTGCTCGAGATCGACGGCCTGAAGTCCGTCCTGCGCCAGAGCCATCTGATCGACCTGTCCCGGCGGGAGAACGACGCCGAGCACTCCTGGCACCTGGCCATGCTCGCCGTCGTGCTCGGCGAGTACGCGACGGAGGAGGTCGACCAGGCGAAGGTCATCAGAATGCTGCTGATCCACGATCTGGTGGAGGTCTACGCCGGCGACACGTTCCTCTATGACACGCGCGGAGTCGCTGAGCAGGAGGAGCGCGAACGGGCCGCCGCGGACCGGCTGTTCCCCCAACTACCCGATGACCAGGCGGTGGCGCTACGGAGGCTGTGGGACGAGTTCGAGGAACGCCGCACGCCCGATGCCCGCTTCGCGCGCGCGCTGGACCGCGTCCAGCCGTTGCTGCTGAACTTCTACACCCGTGGCGCCAGCTGGCGGGCGCACCGCGTCACGAAGGCGCAGGTGCTGGCCCGCCGACAGCTGATCGAGGACGGCTCGCCAGCGCTGTGGGAGTACATCCAGGTCATGATCGACGAAGCGGTGCGCCGCGGGTACCTGCTCCCCTGATGCGGCAACGCCGGCGCAGCAGGGGAGCAGGAGTCGGGGCGTGCGGTTCAGCAGTCCCGCAGGGACTCCAGGAACAGCACAGTGCGCGCGGCCACGCTGCGCCGACCAGGCCCGGCCAGCAGGTCGTGGCCGCCGGGGGTGACGCCGAGCTCGGCCCGAGGCGCCGTCCGCGTGGTCATGCGTACCAGCGGCAGCGGGCTGACCTCGTCGTCCGCCCCGTGCATCAGCAGGATCGGCAGGTCGGGCAGGGTCCGCGGCGACGGCTCCTCGACCGGCAGACCGGCCACGGGAACGTGGAGCAGCGGCAGGCCGAGCAGAATCAGGCCGTCGGGCCGCACGGCGGGCGAGCCGACCATCGCGAGGGCCGCGAGCGCGCCGGTATCCGAGCCGAGCAGGACGAACGGCACACCCGGCACCCTGGTCTCCACGACCGCCGGTATCCGGTGCGCGCCGTCAGGCACGACGGTGAGCCGGTGACCATCGAGCGCCAGCCGGTCGGCGAGTTCGGTGAAGGCGTCGGCGTTCTCGCCGCGCCCCATCAGCACCGCGACGGTGGAACGGATGTCCACCCGGGAGCCGTCCGCCGGTCCGGATGAACCGCGAACGGGCGAGACGGGCAGGCCCGTCGGCGTGATCGTGGGGGTCGGATCGGTACGCGCGGCCGGAACCCGCGTGGCCTCCGTGGTGCGGAACGCGCCGGTCGACGCCCACACACGCGCGGCGACGGAACCGGCCGCCGTCGCGGGGGCCGCGGCGCGCGCGGGCGGAAGGGTGGTGGGAGGCGTCCTGGTATCGGAATCGGTGGCGAACGGCGGGCGGATCGGCGACATCATCGGCGCCTGGTTCTCCTTCGCGGGAGGACGGATCGCCGCGGCCGTGATCGGCCGGGCGTGCCGCATACGCGGCCATGGGTGTGATGGGCGTCAGGGGATTCGGGGATAAGGACCGTGGCTACGACCGGCGGACCGGGCATGCCTCTCCTACGGGCGGTACCGCGACCGCCCTGTCGGCTCACCGTCGGTTCCGGGGCCCGTGGCGAGCGTGGCGGCGGGGTGGGTCCAGTGCCGTCGAGGCGACACCGCGGCCCGGGTGGCCGGGCGGTCGGACCGTGTCCCACTCTGCCTGTGGTGACGGCTTCGGCAGGACATGGGGACGGCTGCCGTGATCCGCTTCATCCCACGCCGCCGCCCTCCGCCGCTGGGAGGACGAAAGGGCCGGCGACCCGCCGCATCCCGAACCGTGGAACCGCAGCGCCCATGAGCCGCGGACTCACGACCGAAGCTGCCCTCTCACCGAAGGGGGCGCGCCGGAAGGTGCCAACGCGAGTCGGTGACCATCACCGGGTTCCACCGTCAACGGACGGACACGGCGCGGGCGGACGGTCGGCGGACGGCCCCGACGGGATAGCCGCCGAGAGGGGGAGAGCCCCAAACGTCAGCGACAGCGCCAGGCGGTGAGGGAAGGAAAGGACAGCGGGAAGCTCCCGCATCGACGTCGAACGGACTGACGTGCGTCGACAGACATGTCTACTACTCTCGGTAGTGGAACCGTCTCCCGTCAAGGCGCCCATGGTGTAGTTTACATCACATGTGCACTCGCCCGCGGCGAGGTTCTGCATATCCGGTGGACACAGACCCACGGCAAGGGCATCACCGAGGGGATGCCCTTGCCGTGACCATGCGCGATCCGGGCCCGCGTCGAGGGACACGCCCCGGCCTGCGGATCCGGTCCGATCCGAGGACCCACGACGGTGACCTGAACGTGGGCGCCGACGCTGTCAGGCGGCTGGAGCGCCCTTGGCCTTCGCATAGCGCGCGGCGACGTCAGCCCAGTTGACAATGTTCCACAGGGCTGCCGCGTAGTCGGCCTTGACGTTCTTGTACTGCAGGTACCAGGCGTGCTCCCAGGCGTCGAACACCAGCAGCGGCGTGTTGCCCACGCCGACGTTGCTCTGGTGGTCGTACACCTGCTCGACGAGCAGACGCTGGCCGGTCGCGTCGTAGGCCAGCACGCCCCACCCGGACCCCTGCACCGTCGTCGTCGCGGCGTTCAGCTGCGCCTTGAACCCGTCGAAGGAGCCGAAGTCGGCGGCGATCGCCTCACCGAGCACACCGTCCGGCTTGTCGCCGCCGTCCGGCGAGAGGTTCTCCCAGTAGATCGAGTGGAGAATGTGTCCGGAGAGGTTGAAGGCGAGCGTCTTCTCCAGACCGACGATCGCCCCGAAGTCGCCCTTGTCCCGAGCCTCGGCGATCTTGTCCAGCGTGTCGTTGGCGCCCTTGACGTAGGTCGCGTGGTGCTTGTCGTGGTGGAGCTCGACTATCTGCCCGATGATGGACGGTTCCAGCGCGCCATAGTCATACTTCAGATCCGGCAGCGTGTACGTCGCCACTAGCGCACGATCCTTTCCATTCGCAAGGGATTCGCCCGGGGGTGCCCGGTGGGGGCTCCGGTCGATTCAGGTGGAGGCTCGACACGACGGCGACGGCCACCTGGCCCGGCGAGACGCCTGGTGGGAGCTGGCGAGACACAACAGACCCTCCCCTCCAGCCGGCCGCCGAGGCGGAAACCCGTGGACGTCGACGTCAGGTGCCGCGATCCCCGACAGGACACTATCTCCCACGGGATCGGTTCTGCAGAGCGAGGACCGGATGCCGTCGCCGGGAGGAAGTACCCGAGCCCGCCGCGGAACAACAGCACGTGACGATCACAGAACAGTTCGTGAAGGACCATGCGCGCTCGACCCCACACGCCCAGCGGAGAGGGACCACTACGGAGCCATAGCAATCCGTCGGGCTCGACCCACCCAATCCGCCCCCCGCACCCCGCACGCCTCATCCCGACGCCCGTGGCCCCGCCGCCGGCCGCGTCGGGGCCCTCGCCACGACGACGCTCGGGCACCGCCGTCAGTCGTCGTGGATCTGCTGGCTGAGGTAGTGCGCCGCGCCCACCTGCGAGATCAGCTCGAGCTGGGCGTCGAGCCAGTCGATGTGCTCCTCCTCGGAAACGAGGATCTCCTCGAGCAGGACCGCCGAACCCACGTCGCCGCGCTCCCGCGCGAGCGCAATTCCACGGCGCAGGAGGTCCACCGCTTCCAGCTCGCCCGCGTGGTCGATCTCCAGCTGCTCGGGCACGGTCTCCCCGATGCGCAGGGTATGCAGCCGCTGCAGGTTCGGCAGACCACCGAGATAGAGAACCCGCTCGATGAGCTTGTCGGCGTGCTTCATCTCGTCGATCGACTCGTGATAGTAGTGCTCAGCGATTCGACGATAACCCCAGTTTCGCTGCATCCGACTGTGCAGGAAATACTGATTGATGGTCGTCAGCTCATTGGTCAGCACACTGTTGAGCAGTTCTATGATTTCCGTGTCACCACGCGTCGCCATCGATAGCCACCTTTCTGCCGACCGTTTCCCGCCGGGCCTCACGGACCGCCACAGCGGCTCGACACCTACAGAACCAGCCCGCCACCCACCCCGGATGCCCCACGATCTGCGACGACGGCGACACAGGACCGCCGGCCGGGCCGAGCTCACGGACCTCCCGACATCAGCAAATCACACGGATAGGGAATTCGCAGGGAAGCGAGCCGCCGGAGCCGACGTAGTTCCAGGACCGCAATACAGGTAAGGCTGCCTGAAGTTAGGGGAGGCTACCCAGAGGTGGTTGCCGCCCACGGTCCGAGGTTCCCAGCCTCCACACCGCGCGCCGACGATCACCCGCCGCGGGCGCCCGCCCATCAGCCCGGCGGGCCTCACCACCGGGAATCCGGACGCCGGATATAACGCCGATCCGGCGCCATACACGTGCAACGACGCCGCATTCAGCAGACTCCACTCCGAACACAGCGGCCTGCCGGCGGCCGGCCGCGCACCTCCCGCCGCCACCTTCGACTACTGCATGTAGTGTCATCATTGCGTAACGTCGCGATGATGCTGGCTGGCTCTGATCGGCGGACATCGCCGCGCGCTGGTCCCGCCAGCCCGGACGGGTCGGGAGGTGTAGCGTCGATGTCCACAAGCCAGCGCTTCACCGCCACGCTTCTGCTGCTCTGCGCCGTGTGCGGCGCGCTCGGCCTTACCGCGCTGCGCCGATCCCTGGGATATCCCGAGGTGCTCACCGCGTCGTCCGCGGATTCCTTCTCGGCCGTGCGCGAGCACTGGCTCGCGATCTGCGTCGGCCTCGTGCTGTGCGGCGTCGCCGCCGGCCTCCTGGTGCCGATCACCGTAGGACTGGTCCGGCTCCTCCCACCAGGGCCCGAACGGTCCGCGCTGACGGTGGTGGCGGCCGCCACCACCGGCGCCCAGCTGACCGGTCTGCTGTTCTGGCTGGTGTCCGTGCCGGCGCTGGCCCGACGTGCGGCCATCCCCGCCGAGGCCGACCGCGCATCGGCCGTCTTCGACGCCGCGCGATCACTGTTCGGCGTCATGGTCGGCGAGGTCCTCGCCTGCCTGCTCCTCGCCATCTGGTCGGTCGCCCTGATCGCCAGGGCTGCCCGAGCCGGTGTCGTGCGCCGCTGCGCGGGCCGCGCGTCGCTGTCCGTGCCGGCACTCGCCCTGCTCGCCGCCCTGGGAGGGCTCGCCGCGGGTGGTGTCCTCGGCGGGGTGCTGCTTCCCTTCGGAATCGACGCGGCGGTCACCGGTCGCGTGGTCGGCCAGCTGATCTGGTACCTGTGGCTGGTCGGCCTCGCGGTCGTGGTCTGGCATCTCGAGCCAGGCCAGCCGACGCAGACCGGGTCAGACCCATGGGAGCGGACACGCGCCGCGGCTCCCACCGCGCCGACACCACTGCCGCGTGAGGGCAGCGCGCCCAGCTGGGCTGACCCGGCCCGAGAGAGGCATGCCTCGGCAGGTGCCGAGGACGGCCACGGAGGAGGCAGCGGCTCATCCCCCGTGGCAGACCACCGTCCAGACGATCGCTTCTTCGACGCCGCCACAGAGATCAACGGGCCGATCACGAACCGGCGCGCCGCTGACAGGCCTGCGCTGCGGGCCGCACCCCAGCCCGCCGGCCGCTTCCTCGGCGACGACGCGCCCACCGAACCGGGCGTGGACGCGACCTTCCTGTCCCACGGGTCACCCGGCAATCCCGATCAGCCGGCCACGCCGGATACGGCCGGGTGCCCGGGCATCGGCGGGACCGCCCGCCGCGGCACTGACGGGAGCGACCAGCCCGCAGGTGCCGGCGACCCCGCGAAGGATCCCCGGTGACCCGAGAGGGCAGCCCTCAGCGCGGACCGAGCTCCTCGAGGACGGCCTGTGTATGCGCGCCGCTGCTCGGGGCGCGCCGTGGGCGGACCTCGTGTCCCGCGCCGTCCACCCACGGTGCTCGCGGCGGGAGAACGCGCTGGCTGCGGCCCGCCTGCGCCACCATCCAACCGTCCTCGTCCGATCCGGTGACCTGCCAGGGTGGCGGGCGGTGGCCGCGGGGCGCGGATGGCGAGTCGGCGACCCATGCGGACACGTCGCGCAGGGGGACGTCCAGAAGACTTCCGCCGCCGCGGGCAAGCGACGCGACGACCGCGAGCGCGGCGAACAGGCCTGTCAACGGATCGGCGATCGCGTCGCCGCAGAACACGGGCGACGCGGCGGCGCCGGAGCGCTCCCAGGCGACGAGGCCACCACCGACAGCGGCGTCGTCCCCGAAGGACACCGGCTGCGCGCCCCGGCCGGCCACGCCGTCGCCGCGTCCGTATCCGGTGATGCTCAGCCAGACCTTCCCGGGCTGGACGGCGACGGCGCGGGCCGCGTCCAGGCCGAGCTGTTCGAGCGCACGCGGCCGCGACGACTCGATGACGACATCGGCTTCGTCCACCAGCCGGTGCAGCCTCGCCCGGCCGGACTCGCTCTCGAAGTCCAGGGCGACGCTGCGCTGGTCCTCGTGCAGCCAGTCGTAGAAGTCCGGATCGCCCTGTCGGGCACCGTCCGGTCGCCGCGCACTCTCCACCTTGATCACCCGCATTCCCACCTGGCCCAGCAGGCGGGCACACAGCGGGCCGGCCCACATCGCCGAGAGGTCGACGACGAGGGGACCCCCATGACCGGAGCCCACTGGCCCACCGGGACGGGCTCCTGGAACCGCAACGCGCCGGACGGGGCTCGGCCGCCGCCCGGTGCGCAGCACGGAGGCTGGAATCGCGAGCAGGTGGGCCATGTCGGCGACCTCGCCCGCAGGTAGTCGCCGCACAGCCGCATCGAGCACCTGCCACGCCTGATCCGTGACCTGAGCACCCGGTTGCGCCCGCGGGTCCGGACAGGCGGGTGACGTGCCAGCTCCGACGTCCTGGCCAAGCACCCCTACCAGCGCATCGATCGCCTCCACATCCGCTGGACGGGCAAGGTTCACGGCGATCCAGTCGTCCGCGGTGCGCAGCAGCCGGCAGCTTCCGTTCGCCGAGGTCCGCCCGGCGCGCCGCAGTCCCATCAGCGCGGCGCGCCCCCCAAGCAGGCTCGGCACGTCCGGCACGACGGCGTGGCCCATCTGGCCTGCCAGCGACGCGAACAGCCGGGCGGCCGCCACCGCGCGGCCAAGCACCGGGGCCCCAGGGGCGAGTGGGGCACGCCGTGGCTGACCAGTCAGCCACATCAGCCCGCTCTGCGCCCAGGCGAGGGCGGGCGCGTCGTCGAACGGTCCGGCCGGCACCGCACGTGCTGCGACGAGGCCACGAGACGTCTCGAGCAGGCCCTGGGCGGTGAGCACCGCACCCAGCTCGTCCAGCGGATCGGGCGACGGCGCGTCAGCGAGCGGCGCCGGAGCGGCCACGGTGGCGCGCGTATCGTCGGGCGCTGGCGTTGAACCTCGCGACGACATCGGGACTCCCCCACGCGCGGGCGTACCGGCACCGGCCAGGTCCGGGCGCCGGCGATCGGTACTCGTCAGCGCCGGTCAGTGGCGTTCCGAACCGGTCCCTGCGGCCGGGATCTCACCGCACTGGACGACGACGAAGCCACCGCGGCCGGTGTACTCGACCTGGGCGAGTTCACCCGAGCTACGGCCCACCAGATTACCCAGCTTGAAGGTCGACACGACACGCGTGCGCACTCCCGCCGTCCAGGCGACCGCGGCGTCACGGTCGACGCACACCGGCTCGTCCGTCGCCAGCACCAGCGGCGACCCCAGGCACAGGACGGCGACTCCGCCGGTACCGGAGACCTCCGTGTTGAACACACCGCCGGCCACCATCGCGCCGAGACCCCCCGATGTCGTCGTCACCTTGAACCGGAGGCCGGATTCGAGCGCCAGCAGGTTACGCCCGTTGACGGTCAGACTGTCTCGGTCCAGATGAAAGATCGACACATGGCTGCCCGACTCCGCGAACCACACGGTTCCCCGGCCCGACACCTTCATGAGGTCCTGGCCCTCGCCCGTCACCGCCCGGCGCAGGAATCCCCCGACGCCCTGACCCTTGTAGGCGAAGTCGACGCGGCCTCGGTAGGCCACCATCGATCCCTGTTTGGCGTACATCTCGCCGCCGTCGAGGCGGGCGCGCACCATGCGCTCTCCCTCCTCGAGTGCGAACGGCGGTCCCGCGTCCTGACCGCTCGCATGGTGACCCAGCGGAAGTGTCATGAATCCATTGAAGCCCGCAGGCCGGGCACCGAGCGCCCACTCAGGCGTTCCCGCCGCCGCCCGCGGACCAATGGGGATATCCGGTGGTTGTCCTGCTCGCCCTGCTGGTCGCGGTCCCGGTGGCGCGGCTTGTGCCCAGCCGCCAGCACGGGCCGGCCGGACGGGACTGTCCGCGCTGCCGGGGCCGGGGCACTACAGCAGCATCAGCAGCATTCCGGTCGCCATCACCAGGCGGGAGGCGGCAGGCGTGAGCGGAGCCGGAGCACCGCCCCACGCGGACACCGACCTGCGCAGCAACGGACCGGCTACCGCCAGGACCGCGGAGGCGGCGAAGATGACGGCGAACCATCCGGCCAGATCCCCGAGGTCGCCCAGGTCGCCGACCGGCCAACGACCGGCGCGGGCCATGCAGGCCATCGCCAGTGACTCGACGACGAGCATCGAGCAGCACGACCATCGCGCCGGCTCGCAGCATGACGAGCTCGTGAGAATCAGAGTCAGGAAGATCCCGGCGAGCAGCAGATAGCCCACCGCGAAGCCGTCCGAGGTCGCCCAGCCAGCCGGCCCGGCGAACATGACCGCCATGCCCGCGGCGGTCAGCGCGTGCCCCGCCTCGACGGGGACGAACCTCGCACTCGGCGCGAACGCCGCCCTCGCGGGGAACATCGCCCTGCGCGGGAAGGTCGAGCCGCGATCACTCGCCCGCCGCGGCGAGGCCTCCGGCCGCCGCGCGCGCCGGACGCCGCCGCCGATCCGCACCAGGTGGAATGCCGCCACGAGAGCGGCGGCCATCGCGGCGGTGACCGTGACGGCGGCGGGCAGGTGCGTGGTCGGCGACGCGAGGTGGTCGTGCCTCACCGCCGCCCGCGCCGATGCCGGCGCCCTGCACACGTGGGGCCCTCCTCGAGGCGCGGCAGAACGCGTCGGCCCTCATGCCAGGCGCCCACACCCGGTCGCAGGCCATCGACCATCTCAGTGGGCGCCCATCGCGAGCTCCGCGTCGACGAGGTCGGTGATCCTGCCCGACCGGGCCTCCTCCACGATGACCTGCAGCTGTTCGACGCTCATCTGGACCCGCTGGCCGAAGTCGTCGGTCAGCACGATGCGGCGTTCGGCCGGCGCCTCGTGGTCGACGAAGAGCTCCGGGCATCCGCAGCTGCACTTGCCACAGAAGGTCAGGACGTGACGCGTACGCTCGGCTGCCGACATGGGGGACTCCTGGCTCTGGGAGGGCGCGACCACGTCATTTTATGACCCGTAGATCGCGTCGTCTCCTGGTTGCCGTCCTATCTGAACGCTGTTGACTTATTCACGCCGGTCGTCCCGCTGCGACGAGGACGCGGTACCCCCCCGCCCCGACCGGCGCCCGTCCGACGTGGAGGTCCCCGCGTCCGCGTCGCCCCGCGCGGGCCCGACGGGCGCGAAGCCGCCGTGCCCCATGTGCGGATGGTCGTGGGCGACAGGCGGCGCGAGATTCTCCTTGACGACCCTGGGACTGACCCACCGCATCAGGTGGTGCGCGGACCCGGCCTTGTCGTCGGTTCCCGACCTGCGGGCCCCGCCGAACGGCTGGCGCCCGACGACGGCACCTGTCGGCTTGTCGTTGATGTAGAAGTTGCCGGCGGCGTATCGGAGCTGCTGCTCGGCGCGGGTGATCGCGGCCCGATCCGTCGCGACGACCGCGCCCGTCAGCGCGTAGTCGCTGGTGCGGTCGACGAGGTGCAGGACGTCGTCCCAGGCCTGCGGGCTGCTGTCGTCGTAGACATGGACAGACAGGATCGGCCCGAACAGCTCACGGGTGAACCACTCCCGCCCCGGGTCCGTGCCGACCAGGATCGTCGGTCGCACGAACCAGCCCACGCTGTCATCGCACTGCGCACCCGCCAGCACCGTGACGGTGGAGTCGTTGGCCGCGCGGGTGCAGGCCGCCGCCAGCCTCGCGTAGGCGCGGTCGTCGATGACGGCGCCGGAGAAGTGGCCGAAGTCGTTGATGTCACCGATCGACAGCGCCTCGGTCGCCGCGGCGAGTTCGCCGTCCATCCGCCGCCACAGACTCGCCGGCAGGTAGGCACGCGAAGCCGCGGAGCACTTCTGCCCGCTGTACTCGAAGGCACCGCGCACCAGTGCCGTACGCAACACGTCGACGTCGGCCGACGGGTGCGCCACCACGAAGTCCTTGCCGCCGGTCTCCCCCACGATCCGCGGGTAGCCGCGGTAACCGTCGAGGTTGTCCGCGACCGCGCGCCACAGCCGCGCGAAGACCGCGGCGGACCCGGTGAAGTGGACACCGGCGAGATCCGGATCGGAGAACACGACATCGCTCACCGACTCCCCCGAACCGCCGACCAGGTTGATCACTCCCGGCGGCAGGCCGGCCGCCTCCAGCAGCCGCATGAGGAAGTGCGCGGCGAAGGCCTGGGCCGGCGCCGGCTTCCAGACGACGGTGTTCCCCATCAGAGCGGGCGCGGTCGGCAGGTTGCCGGCGATCGCCGTGAAGTTGAACGGCGTCACCGCGTAGACGAACCCTTCCAGCGGGCGCAGGTCGAGGCGATTCCACTCGCCCACTCCGCTGCGAGGCTGCATGCCGTGCAGCTCAGCCGCGAACATGACGTTGTAGCGCCAGTAGTCGATCAGTTCGCAGGCAGCGTCGATCTCCGCCTGCAGGCAGGTCTTCGACTGGCCGAGCATCGTCGCCGCGTTCAGAGTGTCCCGCCACGGACCGGCCAGCGCCTCGGCCGCGCGCAGGAACACCGCCGCACGCTCGACGAAGCCGCACTCACGCCATGGACCGGCGGCCTGCTTCGCCGCGGCGACGGCGGCGGCGGCGTCGGCATGCGTGCTCTCCCGCAGCGAGCCGAGCACCCTGCGGTGCGCGTGCGGCTGGACGACCTCCCGTACAGGACCACTTCCCGGCCGGCTGCGGCCGCCGATCGTGTTGGTCAGTTCGAGATGCTCGCCACCGAGCCGCAGCAGGGCCCGCCGCAGGCCCGCGCGTTCCGACGAGCCAGGCGCGTACGTCAGCGGAACCTCGTTGACGGCGTCCGGCACCGTGAACCCCGTCGCGGTCACGCCGACCACCGCATCGATCGTGCGGACCCCGTGGCGCCCGCGCGACGTTCGCCCATGGCGCGCGCGGCGAGGAGCAGATTGGCGGGACGTTCGACCAGCCGACGCGTCAGATACGGCAGGCTGTCGGGCCCGTAGGGCACGTACACCCGGACGGTCGCGCCCCGCGCGGCGAGCCGCCGCTGCTCGGCCTGGCGCACTCCGTGCAGCAGCTGGAACTCATAGCTGTCCGAGGCACGGCCCACCTGCTCGATCAGGCCGGAGGCCACCGAGATCAGCGCGGGATCGTGGGTGGCGATCATTGGATACCCGGGGCCGGCGACCAGAATCCCCAGGCAACGCGCGTAGGCGGCGGAGACGGCTCCGCGTCCCTGACAGACCACCGCGGCCGGCTCTCGGTAGGCCCCCTTGCACAGACGCACCCGGGAGCCCTCCCGGGCCAGGTCACGGCAGTCCGCCTCGGTGCGCCGCAGTTGCGCCTGCAGGACCGCACCGACGGAGGGAAAGTCGCGGCGGAGCTCGACCACCGTGTCCAGGGTCGCGTCGGTCGTGGTGTGATCCTCCATGTCCAGGGTGACCGTGGCGTTCACAGCCGCCGCCCCGGCAGCGATCTCCGCGGCGTTCTCGTAGGACAGCTTGCGACCGTCGTGGGGCACGGCCTGCCCGATGGCGGAGAGCTTGACCGACACGTCGAGCCCGCAGGCGCAGCCCGCCCGATCCGCCAGATCGAGCAGCCGACGGTAGGCCTCGACGGTGGCCACGGCGTCCTCGGAACGGGTCACCTGCTCGCCCAACAGGTCGACAGTCGCGCGAAGACCGAGATCCGCCAGCCCGGCCACGACCGTGACCGCGTCCGCGTCCGTCTGACCGGCCACGAACCGGTCCACGATGGCCGTGGCGAGGGGTCCGCGCGTGAGCGAGGCGCGCACCGGGGCGAGTCCGATCAACCGGGGTACGAGGCGTCTGATCACGCCGGCCCCCCCATCCATCACCTCTGGCAATGAGAGCGGCACGTCGAGTAGCGTCACGCAGTGGCGACGTCCTGTCCAGCCTGGCACGACGTCAACGGCTGCGGACTCACGGGAGCCAGTCGCGGCTGCGCCGGTCGTCCCCCGCGGCCGCACCCACGCCCAGACGGCCAGGTCATGATCGCACCGTAGGTCATTGATCCCCGACATGACTACCGATACGCGCCGAAAATATTACTCTCGGTGAAGGTTTTGCGTTCCGCCGCCATAGGCCGGCGGCGCCTCGGCCGTCGCGGGCCCACACACGGCGACCTCCAGGCGTCACCGGCACTAACAGAGGCGAACACCGACGCGGACGACAGCAGACAAGGCCCCGGACAGGCTGCTAGCGTCTGCGCCATGCGGCCACTCGCCGGGCATTCATCACCGTTGCTGGCCAGCGGTCGATGTCCGGTGGTACGTCCGCATACCGGCGCGTCGCCTACCCGGTAACACCTCGCCCGTCGCCGTTCAGCGCGGCTCCGCCGCTGACAGCGCGCGTCTCGCTCTACTTCTGGCCACTGGCGACGGCAGGCTTGAGCACCGATCCAGTCGATCGGGACACCGCTCGTCTTTCCGCGCACCCGCAAACGCGCGGACCCCCGGGGACCGGGCGTCGTGAGCACACGGCAGCCGCGGCACGAGTACGTCACGCCCCTGAGCAGGCAGCCGAGGCGGTCGCGTCGAACCGTCCTCCTACAGGTATCCGTACTCCGACACGGGGAGACTCAACCATCATGAGCGCCGACAGCTGGTCCTTCGAAACCCAACAGATTCACGCGGGGGCTCAGCCCGATCCCTCGACGGGCGCCCGAGCCGTCCCGATCTACCAGACGACGAGCTACGTCTTCCGCGACACGGACCACGCGGCCGCGCTGTTCGCGCTCGGCGAGCCGGGCAACATCTACACCCGGATCATGAACCCGACCCAGGAGGTCTTCGAGCAGCGCGTCGCGGCCCTCGAGGGCGGGGTCGGTGCCCTGGCCACGGCGTCCGGCCAGGCCGCGGAGACACTCGCGATCCTGAACCTCGCCGAGGCCGGCGACCATATCGTCTCGTCGGCGAGCCTCTACGGCGGAACCTACAACCTGTTCCACTACACGCTGCCCAAACTCGGCGTCGAGGTCACCTTCATCGCGGATCCCGACAGTCTGGAGGAGTGGCGCGACGCCGTGCGCCCGAACACCAAGGCGTTCTATGGCGAGACGATCGGCAATCCACGCGGCGACGTGCTGGACACCGTGGGCGTGTCCGAAGTCGCCCACGCCCATGGCATTCCGCTGATCGTCGACAACACGCTGGCGACGCCCTACCTGTATCGGCCGCTGGAACACGGTGCGGACATCGTCGTGCATTCCGCGACGAAGTTCATCGGCGGTCACGGGACGGCCATCGGAGGCGTGATCGTCGACGGAGGGCGGTTCGACTTCGGCGCGTCGGGTCGCTTCCCGAACTTCACGACCCCCGATCCGAGCTACCACGGCCTGATCTACTGGGAGGCGCTCGGGCACGGCTCCTACATCGCGAAGGCCAGGGTGCAGCTGCTGCGCGACATCGGTGCCGCGATCTCCCCCTTCAACGCCTTCCTGCTGTTGCAGGGCCTGGAGACGCTGTCACTGCGGATCGAGCGGCATTCCGCGAACGCCCAGCGGGTGGCCGAGTGGCTCGAAGCCCGCGACGAGGTCAGCTGGGTCGCCTATCCGGGACTGCCGTCCTCGCGCTGGTCCGAGCGCGCGCGGAAGGTTCTACCGAAGGGGGTGGGCGCGATCCTCTCCTTCGGCATCGCGGGAGGTGCCGACGCCGGCCGCCGCTTCGTGGACGGCGTCGAGCTGTTCAGCCATCTGGCGAACGTGGGCGACGTCCGCTCGCTGATCATCCATCCGGCGACCACCACGCACTCCCAGTTGACCGAGGCCGAGCAGGCGGCGACGGGGGTCACCCCCGACCTGATCCGCCTGTCGGTCGGCATCGAGGGAATCGACGACATCCTCGCCGACCTCGACGCCGGATTCCGTGCCGCCAAGGGCTGAGCCGGTCGGTGGAGGTCCGTACCCGCCGCGAGAGCCACCGCGGGCTCGCGCGGCCACACGGACCGGCGCGCCGTCTCGCCGGGGCGTCGTGGCGGACCCACCGGATGTCGCACCCGGGGGCGGGAGAGTGTCGGGTGCGTGGCGGCCTGGGATCGACCTCGCTGGTCAACGGCGTTTCGCCCGGCTGCCAGGGCCGCTGCGCCTGGAGCGCGGCGGCGCTCTGCCCGACGTGCAGGTCGCCTATGAGACCTGGGGACGACTCGACGCATCGGCCGGCAACGCGGTACTGGTCCTGCATGCCCTGACAGGCGACAGCCACGCGGCGGGGCCCGCCGGGCCCGGACATCCCAGCACCGGCTGGTGGGATGAGCTGGTCGGACCCGGCCGAGTGCTCGACACCGACCGGCTGTACGTCGTGGCGCCGAACGTCCTGGGCGGCTGCCAGGGCACGACCGGACCCTCCAGTCTCCGGGCGGACGGCATGCCCTGGGGTGGTCGCTGGCCGGACATCACCATCGGAGACCAGGTGGCCGCCGAGGCCGCGCTCGCCGACCTGCTGGGAATCCGCCGTTGGGCGGCCGTGGTCGGCGGGTCGATGGGCGGGATGCGCGCCCTCGAATGGGCCGTCGGCCATCCCGACCGGGTCGCGCGGGCGGTAGTGCTGGCCTGCGGCGCGGTCTCGACCGCGGAGCAGATCGGGTTGTGCGCGGTACAGATCCAGGCCATCACCGAGGATCCCGGCTGGCATCGCGGCGACTACCACGCGCGAGCGCCCGGGGCCGGCCCCGACCGCGGGATGGCGCTCGCCCGGCGGATCGCCCAGATCAGTTATCGCAGCGAGGAGGAGCTCCAGGAACGCTTCGGCGCCCGCACGCGAGCCGACGGCCAGTTCGAGGTGGCCTCATACCTTGACCATCACGCGGTCAAACTGGCCCGCCGCTTCGACGCCGGCTCCTATGTCAGCCTGACCCGGGCCATGATGACGCAGGACGTCGGCCGCGGGCGGGGCGGGTACGCGACGGCGCTGCGCGCCTGTCCGGTTCCCTTCACCCTCGCCGGCGTGGACTCCGACCGCCTCTACCCCATGCGGCTACAGGCGGACATCGCGTCGCTGACCGGCTCACCGCTGCGGCTGATCCACTCCCGGGCTGGTCATGACGGCTTTCTGATCGAGACCGATCAGATCGCCGATCTTCTCCGCGATGTGCTGGGGCCCAGCTGAGCGCTCGGCCCGCAGCGACGGAACCTCCCGCGCGGCGACGGGTCAGATCCGCCCGCCCGGCCTCAGCGGGGTCAACCGGGCGCGCGCCGAAAACAGGTGGTGCCCCTGCCGTGCACTCCACATCATGGACACCATGCCCGTCTCGCCCCCCACATGGGCCACGCCGATCCTGTCCGGACGTCTGACCAGGCTCGAACCCCTGCGCCCCGATCATGTCGACGGGCTGGTGCGCGCCGCCACCGAGGATCGCCGGTCGTACGAGTACACGGGTGTGCCGGCGACCAGGAAGGCGATGGCGGACTACGTCGAGACGGCACTCGCCGAACGTGATCATGGCCTTGTGGTGCCCTTCGTGCTCCATGATCTCCGGCCGGGCAGAGGCGGAATCGTCGGCTGCACCCGGTTTCTCGACCTCGACTTCTGGCGGCCGACCGGCGGCCAGGGCGAGCAGGGGCGAACCTTCCAACACGTGACGATCAGCCACAGTTGGACGGACGCCCACACCAGTCCAGCTGGCGACTCCTCCCTCGCCAGCACTGTGACGGTCCGCACCGTCACAGGTTCCACGACGATCGCCAGCCGCGGGGACACCGAGGACTCGGCGTCGTCCCGGGAGGCGGCCGAGGAACACACCCGCCCATGCCGGACGACTGACGGCGATCCGGCGTGCAGCGCCACGCCCGCAGCGTCACCGTCCAGTTCCGCGTCCGGCGACCTGTCCACGCCACCGTCGGTCGTCGAGGTCGGTGCCACCTGGCTGGCAGCGTCCGCGCAACGCACGGGGATCAACGTGGAAGCAAAGCTGCTGTTGCTCGGCCACGCCTTCGATACCTGGAATGCGCTGCGCGTCTGTCTGAAGACCGATGTCCGCAACCACCGATCCCGGATGGCCATCGAGCGTCTCGGCGGCCGCTTCGAGGGCATCCGGCGGGCACACATGCTCGCCATCGACGGCACCGCGCGTGACAGCGCCTACTACTCGATCCTGGGCGAGGAGTGGCCGCAGGTACGCACCAGCCTCCTCGCGCGACTCACCCGGAACTGATCACCGCCGTGGTCGCGGCGCCACACCGGTGCCTGTGGCGCACTCCGCCTGCGGACCATGCCCGCGCCCAGGTCTCGCGGGCAGCAGGGGCCGCGCGCCGCGGACGCCGCCTACTCGAAGCGGGGCGGCTGGCCGGTGGCCTCGAGGACGGACATCCAGAGGTCGCCGGCGGGATCGACCTGATTGCGCTCGCTGACGGCAAGCCCGATCGGAATGTGGATGAACCGGCGCCGCCAGCGGCCGACGACCATCTCCGTGCGCCCGGACATCGCCGCGTGCACCGCCGCGTGCGCGAGCCGGATGGTGTAGACGCTGTCGTACGGATTCGCCGGAACACTGCGGATGAGATAGCTCGGGTCGATGTACTTCAGGTTCATTTCGACGCCCTCCGCGTCGAAATGATCCTTGATACGCCGCGAGAGCTCCTGGCCTACATCGTGCAGCCGGCGGTTGCCGGAGGCGTCGGCACCCTCCGGCTGATCGGTGATGAGCTCCTGGCCGGCGCCCTCCGCCACGACGACGACCGCGTGGCCTCCTTCGACGATCCGCCGCCGCAGGTAGGCGAGCAGTCCGCCCTCGCCCTCCAGCTTGAACGGAAGCTCCGGTATGAGGACCACATCCGCGTTGCTCTTCGCGAGCGTCGCGTAGCAGGCGATGAATCCCGAGTGCCGCCCCATCAGCCGCACGACACCCAGACCGCCCGGAGCGGACGTCGCCTCCGCGTGGGCGACACGAATCGACTCCGCGGCCTTGCCGAAGGCCGTCTGGAAGCCGAAGCTCTGGTCGATGTAGGGAATATCGTTGTCGATGGTCTTCGGGATCCCGACGACGGCGATCTTCTCGCCTCGCTCGGTCGCGACCCGGGATATCTCCCGCGCGCCGCGCAGCGTGCCATCCCCACCGATGACGAACAGGATGTTGATGTTCATCCGGGACAGGCAGTCGACGATCTCGCCGGGGTCCTGCTGGCCTCGCGAGCTACCCAGGATCGTGCCGCCATCGTCGTCGATGTTCGCGACGCTGTCAGGTGTCAGGTCGATGACGTCATGCCCGTAGCGGGCGATGAAGCCCTGGTAGCCGTTCCGGAAGCCGAAGATCCGCCGGACCCGGTAGTGCGAGGTGAGCTCGAGCACGAGCCCGCGGATCACGTTGTTCAGGCCGGGGCACAGCCCGCCGCAGGTCACGATGCCGACGCGCGTCTTGGACGGATCAAAGTAGATCTTCCTGCGCGGACCGGCCGGCTCGAAGCCCGGCAGCTCGGACAGCTCGACGCGCCGCTCCAGGATCATCGACGCGGTGTCGTCGTAGAGCACCTTGTCGGACTCGTCGATGTAGTGCTGCGTGGTCGGCCGTTCACCCAACAGGGGCAGAAGGGGAGAATCTATCCGGCAAGGACCCAACGTCTTCACCGTCAGATCGGCATTATCCACCAGCAGTGGCGCACCCACCGTTGCCCGGCCCTCACGTCTCAATCGGCGCTTCGTCTCTTCGGCGACCCACTCCATACATACCCCGGGCGAGCCGGCCACGGACACGGCCGATCAACCCAGTTCCGCCAGACTGAGACTACCGGCCCAAACCGGCCCCACGGGGGCATGGCAGCGTCAACCCGGTCACCTGCCCGTGGAAACAATCGCTTCATCACGCGGCAAACCGGCGTAACCGGCCCGCCCGTACGGCGCAACTTGTCCCCGCCGGACACCTCGGTGCCCACCGCCCGAGAACGGTGCCCGGCGGCCGGACTCGCGCCCCACCGCGGCACGATCGCCGCCCAGCCATGTCCGCGCTGGTCAGCAACTGCCGGGCCTGTTTGGCGACCATGCCCCCGGGGGGCTCCACCCGTTCGTTGCATCCGGTTCTCGACGACGGGGGGGCCGCGCCGTGCCCTCGTTCGGGTGCCCGCTTCCTGGCACCTTCCCGTCACGGGGACATGTCGGTGAGATTGCGGTCGCACGCCGCCCGCGTCCCGACACCGCCGTGGCCGTCCGCACGACCCGGAACGGCCTCCTGGCATGGCGCGCCGCTGCACGCGGCCGGGACCACCGCGCACGGCTCCCGGACCGTCTCCGGCTCCGAGGGCCACAGGCCGGTGGACCCGGCTTGCGGGGACGTCCGGACCACGGCGACCACGGCCCTTCGCCGCTCGACGTTGATCCGATCGCCTCTGCCGCGGCGCGCCGCGATCCGGGAGGCTCACGTCCAACGGCCGCGCGGTCGACGAGATCGCGCAGCCGGCTACGACCCGCGGAGGGATCGGGTCGCAGCCAGCCTGGCACGGCACGGCGGCCACCGTCGCGATGGCGAGCGCGACGGCGGACTCAACCCCGTGCCGTGCCAGGTCGCGCCGTCAGGCGGCGGCGGGCGGCCAGGCGCGGCGCGGCTCGATCACGTCGACGAGACCCCAGGCCAGGGCCTGCGCGGCGTCGATGGCCTGGCCGCTGAGTATCAGGTAGGCAGCCCGCTCGGGCCCGGTCCGCCGCGGGATGCTCGCCGTGCCGCCGGCGCCCGGCACCAGTCCCATCGTGATCTCCGGGAGCCGGAAGGTGGCGTCCTCGGCCGCGACCACCCGCCGGCAGAACGCCGGCAGCTCGGCGCCGGCGCCGATACAGAGCCCGTGCACGTAGGCCGTCGCCGGCAGGCCGCTGGCCAGCAGGGTGAGCGGGATGCTCCGGCTGGTCCGGACCGCATGCGCGTCCACCGGGTCGACCAGGGTGCCGAACTCCGTGAGATCACCGCCGCTGGAGAAGGACGGGCCGGCACCGACCAGGGTGATCGCGGTCAGCTCGGGGTCGGCCGCGGCGAACCGGAACGCGCTCACCAGTCCGTCACGCAGGTCGATGTTCACCGCGTTGTGCACCCGGGGTCGGTTGAGGGTCACCGTGAGCACACCCGCGTCCCGGCGCACCAGGACCGCGGGTTCGTCGGCGGCCCGCGATGCGACGGCGGGGGTCGTGGCGAGCCCGGCGGCCCGATCCGGTGCCGCGCGCCGCGCCTCGCGTGCGCTCCTGCGGCGTCGATGCCGGTCCAGCCACCCGGCGAACTCCGGGCCCGCCTGTAGCGCCGAGTAGGCGAACGACTCGGCCACCACCGCGTCCCGGACATCAATGCCCGTGCTGATCCGAAGCAGCTGCACAAGCGCGACGACGGAGAACGGATTCGCCGCGGCCACCGCGGCGAGGACGTCGACCCCCGCGGCGAGTCCGCCCGGTGGGCTGGCCCAGGGCCGGGGCGCGTCGCGCTCGTCGGTGAGCAGGATGTCGAACCCGGCCGTGGCGACCTCGGCGGGTACCCAGCGCAGATCCTCGGCCACGGCGACACAGACACAGGGCAGGCGGCGGGCAACGCGCGCCACCTCCACCGCGGCCGGGGACGCGGCGTCGATGACCAGCAGCGGACTGCCTCCTCGCGGGCTGAAGACCTCCGGATCGGTACTCAGGTCGGCGAGGGCTGACTCGGCGTCGCGCACGCGCCGGTGATCGTGCCCGGCCATGCCCTCCCGGCGGGCATCGTGCGGTGGCTGGCCGCCGGGCCGACCGGTGCCGGTCGAGGTCCAAGACGCGGTCGGGAACGGTCCGGGCACGGATGAGGTCACGGACAGGACGCTAGTGGGCGGACGGCGTCGGGCGCCGGCCCGCCGGGGCGAGGGCCGGGGGTGCCGGGTGCCGGTCCCCGTCGGGCGCGACCGTGGTGACAATCGCCATCGGGTAGGTGACGGCGCTGACCGCTTCATGGAACGTCGTGGGCTCGCTCATCGCGTTCGACGCTCCTCCGTTCGCGCCGCGCGGTCAACGAGACCGAACAGTACGGCGGCGCGTCAGGGGCGCGTCAGCTCACGGTCGCCGACCTGGGCTTCGGCCCGGAGGAACGCATGTTGACCAGCCGGCCGAGCAGCTCGAACCAGAACGGCGCACCCGCGGTGAGGGCGAAGCAGGCGATGGCGAGACCGAGCACCTTCAGAAGCCATCCGGCGACCGAGCTCGGCGCCTCGCGGGGGTCGTCCCGCTGATCGTCCGCGGCGACCCATCCGATCGGCAGGGCGAGGCCGGAGGCGTCCCGCACGGCGCGGATCGCGGCCTCCGTGGTGTCCCCCGGGTCACCGCCAGACGCGTCGGCGTCATCCGCCGGCGTGCTCGCGGGTTCGGACCGTCCCAGCTCTGTGCCGCTGGCGGAGACCGCGGCCGCCCGGACGGTGCCGTCCTGCCACAACGCCCGGGAGATGCCGATCGCGTCGAGGTTGAAGGCGGCGGACAGGACGACGGCATAGCAGAGGAGGAAGATGGCGACACGCCGCTTGTACCATCCGGACAGGCGGTCCATGGCCTGGTCGTACCACTGCGCCAGCTCCGCGACGATCTTCTCCCGGTCGCCGCCGGTGCGGACCACCGCGGCGGTCAGCGCGGACTTCGCGGGCGAGGGCGGCAGCCCGGCCAGGCCCTGTTCGAGGGTGTCAACCGCGCCGGCGCCGACCGCGGACACGAGCGCCGCGGCGATCACCCGGCCGGCGGCGTGTTCCGCGGGCATCGCCGCGTGCAGGGCCCTGGCCGTCGTCTCGTCCAGGGCGCGGGTCGCCGCCTCGTATGCCGCCTGGTAGGTGGCCCGGGCCTCGTCGGACACCTGTGCGGGCAGCCCGTCCGGACGGAGCTGCGAGAGCATGGCTCGTGCCGGCGGATCCACCCGGTCGACCAGTGCCTGGGCGAACGCGGTGGACGGGACGTAGGACGGCAGGCTGAGTCGACGGGCACGTCGCACCGCGGCCCATCCGCCCCGCACCGGCGGATGGTCGGCCATGGCGGCCGACGACCGGCCCTCGCCCGCGGCGCGCATCACCCGCAGGGGTCCGTCGAACAGCTCCGACGTGACGTCGTCGGGACGCTCACCGTCCTGGCCACCGGCGCCGGCGTTCGGCCCGCCGAGCAGGCGGCGCAGTTCGGACTCCAGGCGGCGCCCGCGGTAGTGCAGAAGTCCGAGTACCGCCTCGTTGATCCGGGACACCGCGAGGCTGAACGCCGCGAACAGCAGCGCGAGACCGATCAGGACGTCCAGAGCGGACGAGTCAGGCATCCGGGTCCCCCGATCGGCGACGTACCGCGAAACAGATGCGGGAGACCCCCGAGCGCTTCGGGCGTGTCCGGCACGGACCGCGCATTTCTACACCTTGGCGCCGCGGGGCCACGCAGCGGCGTCCCGCCGTGTCCGCATCCGGCGGGAAGGGCCACGCACGCGGACCTCGGGTACACCACCCGAGGACAGCGGCCGCGGCGCGCGGCGGGAGGGGACGGGCGCGGCCGCGAGTGACATGGACGAACGCGGGTGGGTGTCGTGGATCGGACCGGGAGGGCGCGACGCGTGGAGCCGCGGGACCATTGCGCTCCCGAGCCGATGCCGACGTCGATGGGCACCCATGCTCGCGATGCCGGCCGCCCGGGCGCCGAGCGGCTCCGCCTGGGCCTACGAGGTGAAGTGGGACGGGATGCGGCTCGTGGCGTTCATCGAGAACGGTCGGGCGAGGCTGCGCAGCCGCACGGGCCGGGACGTGACGGATGTCTTCCCCGAACTGGCGGCCCTCGGCCCGGCGTCGGGCTCGACGCGAGTGATCCTCGACGGTGAGGTCGTCGCCTTCGGCCCGTCGGGCGGTCCCGACTTCGAGCTGCTCAGCCACCGCGCGCACACGCGGCTCCCGTCCTCGCCCGCCGCGCGGCCTCGGTGATTCCCGTCCGCTTCCTGGTGTTCGACCTGCTCTTCCTCGACGGGCACTCCACCCTCGCGCTGCCGTATGACGAGCGGCGGGCGCTGCTCGCCGGCCTCGCCGACCGTGCGCGGCTGCGCGTCTCGGAGGAGCTGGCCGGCACCGGGCGGCAGGTCATGGCAGCGACGGCCCGCGCCGGGCCGGAGGGGATCGTGGCGAAGCGGCGCACGTCCGCCTACCAGCCAGGACGTCGGTCGTCGAACTGGGTCAAGGTGCGGCACGTCCGCCGGGCGAGCGTGCTCATCGGCGGCTGGGAACCCGGAGCCGGCCGGCGGGCGAACCGGATCGGCTCACTGCTCGTCGGGACCGCCGCCCCGACCGGCCCGGTCTACGCGGGTCAGATCGGCACGGGGTTCTCGGAGGCCGCCCTCGACCGCCTCGCCCTCCTGCTCGCCCCGCCGCGTCGCGGCAGCGCCCCGTTCCGTAGCGTGCCCGCCGAGGTCGACCGGGCGGCGATCTGGGTGGAGCCGGAGATGATCGCGGACGTCGAGTTCGGGTCGTGGACGGCGGAGGGCAGGCTGCGCCACCCGACCTTCAGGGGACTGCGTGACGACCTCACCCCGAACGACACGACGCGCGACGACGCCCCCTGAGGCGTGAGCAGGACGTGCTGCTGGCCTGTGCTGGCCGATCTGCCCCGGATCGGCCAGCACAGGCCCGCTGTGGACCGGCCGGGCACGGGAGCGCACCTTCCTCCTGGTGGCCACCGTGCCCGGCCGGGCATACCTCGTCCCGTCAGTCCCGTCAGTCCCGTCAGTCCCGCCGGTCCCGCCGGTCAGAGGTCGGGCTGGTCACCGAACGGGCCGTCGGGACCGTACGCGGCGACCTCCGTGTGGATCACCGGTCTGCGGTCGGGATCCTGCAGCGGCCGCAGCGGCGACGTCGTTCCGCGGTGGTTCGCGCCCCGCTCCCACGCGCTGAACGCGGTCATGTCGGACCAGACGCTGACGACGGCGTAGCGGGACGGGTCCGCCACCGATCGCTGCAGGGTGTTGCCCAGCAACCCGGGCGTGCCGACCAGCTTGGAGCTGATCTCGTGGTAGGCACGCTCGACCGCGCCGGGGTCGTCCGACGGGTCGACCGCCCAGAGCATCACCCGGACCCTGGCCTCGGCCGCCATGGTCAGCCCGCCGCCGGCACCGGCTGGGCGGCCGCGCCGGTCAGGTGGACCAGGACACTGCCGGTCACCATGGAGCCGCTGGCCCGCAGGGGGTGCAGGGCCTGGCGGTGCTCCAGGTGCCGCTCGCTGCGCTCGAACTCGCGGAACCGCGGCTCGTCCACCCAGTCGCTGACGATGTAGTAGGTGCTCTGCTCCTCCTCCGAGCGGATGAGCCACTGGCCGAGGTTGGCCGGGTGCGAGGTGACCACGTCACCGATGCGCAGCCAGGTCCGCTCGAACTCGGCCTCGCGACCCGGGTGGATCCGCATGGTGAGCATGATCCGGAAAGGTGGGGTCGATGCCATCAGATGCCTCCGTCGACCGTGAAGGTGGCGCCGTTGACGTAGGACGACACGTCGCTGGCCAGGAACAGGACGACCGCGGCGACCTCCTCGGCCTCGCCGAGCCGACCCAGCGGGATGCGGTTGGTGTAGGCCGCGCGGGCGGCCTCGGGCATCCCCGCGGCCTGGTCGGTCTCGATGACGCCCGGGGAGACGAGGTTGACCCGGATGCCCTTGGCGCCGAGCTCCTTGGACAGCGAGCGGGTCAGTCCGATGAGGCCGGTCTTCGCGGCGGTGTAGTGGGCACGCAGGGGAACCCCGACCACGCCGGCGCCGGAGCCGATGTTGACCACCGAGCCGGAGTCGCCCAGCAGCGGCAGCGCGCCCTGGGTGACGAGGTGGGTGGCGGTGAGGTTGGTCGCCAGCACCTGGGTCCACGCCTCGAGGGGCAGCTGCGCGTAGGGCACGTGGCTGATGGTGCCGACGCTGTTGACCACGATGTCGAGGCCGCCCAGGTGCGTGCCGGTGGCCTCGACGAGCTCACCGATCTGGGCGGGTTCCGCGACGTCCGCCTGGACGAGCAGGTGGTCACCGCCGGTGTCCTTCAGCTCGCGACGCAGGCTCTCGGCTTCCTCGGTCTGGCGCTGGTGGCCGACGACCACCGTCGCGCCGGCCCGGGCGAGGCCGAGCACCACCGCTCGGCCGATTCCGCGGGTGCCACCGGTGACCAGGGCTCGGCGTCCGGCCAGGTCTGGGAACATCGCTGACTCTTCTCCTCGGTCGCTCATGAGGCGGGTGGGTGTGGGGATGACCGGCGCGGGTCAGCGCGGGTCGACCGCGCGCACGACCAGGCTGCTGTTGAAGCCGCCATAGCCGCGTGCGTTGACCAGGGCGACCCGCACCGTGGCCGGTCGTGGTTGCCGGACGAGGTGCAGGTCGTGGTCGGGGTGGGGGGTGTCGAGGTTGCCCACCGCGGGCAGGACGCCGTCGCGGATCGACAGCAGCGCGGAGGCGACCGCCAGCGCAGACCCGCCGGCGCACAACCGGCCGACGAGCCCCTGCGGCGCGGTGACGGGCACCGGCCGTCCCGCGAACACCGCGCGGATCGCGGCGGCCTCCTGCGCGTCGAGGTCCACCGATCCGGCGCCGTCGGCGAAGACGACGTCGATGTCGTCCGGGGTGAGCCCGGCGTCGGCGATCGCCCGGCGCATGGCGGTGGCCAGCCAGCGGGCGTCCGGTGCGGGCCGGCAGGGGTGCGCCGCGTCGTGCGTGGCGGCGTACCCGGCGATCTCGCCGTAGACCCGCGCGCCCCGGGCGGCGGCGGCGGCGGGATCCTCGACGATCAGGGTCGCGCCGCCCTCGCCGGGCACGTAGCCGTTGGCCCGGGCGTCGAACGGCTTGTAGCCGTCAGCGGCCACCGCCGCGGTGCTGACCCGGCCACTGGACAGGTGACAGGTCAGCGCGTACGGCGTCAGGCCCGACTCGGCCCCGCCCGCGAGGACCGTCGCGGTACCGCGCCGGATGACCCGTCTGGCCTGGGCGATGCTGTCCAGGCCACCCGCACCGTCGCTGACGACCACGCCGGACGGGCCCTTCAGGCCGTGCCGGATCGACGTCTGACCGGTGGTCGCCGCGTAGAACCAGGCGATCGACTGGTAGACGCTCACCGCGGTGCGCCCGCGGGTCCACAGCCTGGACAGCTCCCGCTGGCCGAAGCCGTTGCCGCCGGAGCCGCTGCCGAACACCACGGCGGTCGCGTAGGGCTCGTGCGCGGCCGGGTCGTAGGCGGCGTCGGCGAGGGCGAGACGGGAGGCGGCCATGCCGATCCAGGTCCACCGGTCGGTCTGGACGAGGTACCGCTTGTCGACCTGCTCCTCCGGGTCGAAGCCGAGGATCTCGCCGGCGAGCGTGGCGTCGTACCGGGACGGATCGAACCGGGTGATCGGCGCGACCCGCAGGTCGCCGCGAAGGGTGGACGACCAGTGCTCCTCGACCCCGATGCCGCTGGGCGCGACCACGCCGAGTCCCGTGACCACCGGCCGCACCGACGTGAGCGACGGCGCGAGAGCCTGGTCCTGTCGCGCCGCGGCCAGGGCGGCGGCGGAGTTCTCCACGGTGACGCTCACCGGTTCGGCGCGGTCAGGACGATCGCGGACTGGAAACCGCCGAACCCGCTGCCGACCGACAGCGCCACGTCGACGGTGTGGTCCCGTGCGATGTTCGGCACGTAGTCCAGGTCGCAGTCGGGGTCGCGGGTGCTCCAGTTGGCGGTGGGCGGCACGACGTGGTTCTCGATGGCCAGGGCGCAGGCGGCGATCTCCAGCGAGCCGATCGCCCCGAGCGAGTGGCCGATCATCGACTTGATCGAGCTGACCGGGACGTCGTACGCCCGGGCGCCCAGTGAGCGCTTGAAGGCGGCCGTCTCGTGCCGGTCGTTCTGCTTGGTGCCCGACCCGTGCGCGTTGATGTAGTCGATGTCCTGCGCGCCGACCCGGGCGGCGTCCATGGCGACCCGGATCGCCTCGGCCATCTCGACGCCGTCGGGACGCAGCCCGGTCATGTGGAAGGCGTTGGAGCGCGACGCGTAGCCGGCCACCTCGCAGTAGATGCGCGCCCCGCGGGCACGGGCGGCGGCGGCGTCCTCGAGGACGAACACGGCCGACCCCTCCCCCATCACGAACCCGTCGCGGCTGGCATCGAACGGGCGGGAGGCGTGCTCCGGATCATCGTTGCGGGCCGTGGTCGCCCGGATGGCGTCGAAGCAGGCCATCGAGATCGGCGAGATCGGCGCGTCCGACGCGCCGGCGATCACGATGTCGGCCTCGCCGTCGGCGATCAGTTGCGCGCCGTAGCCGACGGCGTCGATGCCGGACGTGCAGCCGGTGGAGACCACCGACGCGGGGCCGTGCGCGCCGAAGCGGCAGGCGAGCTCGGTGGCCAGGCAGCTCGGAACCAGCGCGTGGTACAGGAAGGCGCTCGCGTAGTGCGGGTCGACCTCCCAGTGTCGGCCGGAGTCCGACACGACGACGTACTCGTTCTCCAGCCGTGTCGTCGCGCCGACCGCGCTGCCCATGCTGACGCCGACGACCGGGCCGTCCGCGCCGTCACCCGCGTCCGTCAGTCCACTACTACCCGTCGGGCGCAGGTCCAGGCCGCTGTCCTCGACCGCCTCCAGCGCCGCGGCGAGCGCGAACTGTACGAACCTGTCGTTGCGCGCGATCTCGCGGGCACCGAGTCCGGCGGCCGCCGCGTCGAAGTCGCACTCCGCGGCGACCTGCGACCGGAACTGCGCCGGGTCGAAGAACGACAGCCGACGCGTCGCCGTGCGGCCGTCCGTCAGCAGTGTCCAGAACTCCTTGCGGTTGGACCCGCCCGGGGCGACCACCCCGATGCCGGTGACCGCGACCCCCCGATGACCGGTCACCGACCGGACCCTGCCGAGAGGGCGTCGGCGGCGTGGGGGCCCGACCGGATGATGGGCGCGTGCGGGGCCTGCGGGTCGAGCACGGCCTCGGTGTCCACGTGGCCGAGGTCGGGGCGGGGGGCCAGCGGGCTGAGATGGAACACGAGGAACGCCGTCTCGTCACCGGTGTTCTCGATGCGGTGGCGCATCCCGATCGGGATGCACAGGCCGTGCTCGGCCGGCAGGGCCTGGTGCTGCCCGTCCAGGCGGGCGGTGACCGCACCGCGCACGCAGTAGAGGAACTCCTCCGAGTAGGGGTGCCAGTGCTCGGTCACGAACTCCCCCGGCTCGAGGGTGAGCGTGCCGAGGAAGCCGGACGTCGACCCGACCGTCGCCGGCGAGAGCAGGGTGCGGATGTCGCCGCCGCGGCGTCGGTTGGGCGCGACGTCGTGGATGCAGAGGACCTTCGGGGAGGCCGTCGGGCGCGCAGTCACGGGGGCAGTCATCGGCGTGGTCCTCCTCAGACCTGTTCCGGCACGCCGGCGACCGGCGCGTCGACGATCAGGACGGTCGACCCGACGGCGGCGGCACGCTCCACCTTGTCCCGGATCACCGCCATCTCCCGGGCGGTGTTGGTGTTGATCCGCGCGGTCATCCCCGCGTCGTCGAGCGGCGCCGCGGGACGCATGTGGAAGTCCTGGACCCACCGCATCCGGGTGCCGGTGGCCTCCGCGGCGTAGGTCCAGTGGATGTGCATGTACTCGAAGGGCCCGGTCTCGATGCGGTAGGCCCGCACCTCGTGGGCCACCGGGTCGAGAGTGCGTTCCGACACCCAGCTCCAGGCGGTGCCGTTCTCGTCCGGACGCATCGTCAGGCGGAACTTGAAGGTGTTGCCGGTCGCCTCGAGGATCTCCACCGACGCGTACTCGGTGAACAGGTCCGGCCACGAGGGCAGGTCGTTGGTGATGGACCAGACGGTGTCGATGTCGGCGTCGATGAAGATCGAGTTGTCGGTGTGCCCACTCACGGCTGCTCCGGGTGTTCGACGGTCGCGCAACGGAGGACTCTCGGATGCGTCCGCACGGCCGGTGTGCCGACGGACGGTCGGGTCGGTCAGACCGGCTCGCGCTGGCCGGCGGTGGCGTTGACCGTGTCGAGGATCTCGGCCAGGGTGTAGCCCTCCGGCATCTCCGCCGGGAGATCGACTCCGAAGGTTCCGGCGACCTCGGCGGACAGCTGCAGGTAGGCCAACGAGTCGAGACCGATGTCGACGAACGTCACCCCGAGATCACTCGGCCGGTCCGCCGGCGGCAGCCCGGCCGCCTCGACGAGGAAGTCGAGCAGGGCCTCGGCCGTCCACAACTGGGGCATCGCAGTGCGCTCCTAGGTTCGTGTGCTGATGCGGATGTCGGAAACACAGAACGGGTCCGGTGCGGTACCGGCGTGGGCGGCTGACCAGGCGCGACCCATGGACGGGTACCCACCCGCCTGGCGCGGTCCGCGGGCGACGGATCCTGTGGATCATCGTCGGCGACCGTGCGGGTGGGGATCATCCACGTGGCGTGACGCCCCTGGGACGCGGCGAGCTCAGCCGGCCGTCCAGCGGTAGAAGCTGCGGGCCATCGCGTCGCGCGGGCCACGCCAGGTGGCGGGGTCGTAGGCCCCGATGAACTTCTCCAGCTTCCGGTTCACGTCGACGAACAACGGGTGCTCGCGCACGTTCGCGACCGCCGGCGCGATGTCGGCGGGCGCGTCGACGAGGTGGAAGTACAGGCCGTGGAACGCGAACAGTTCCCGCCGGGTGACACCCACGATGCCGGGAAGCTCGCCCGCGTCGGACTCGGCGAAGGTCTCGGCGACGGCGTCGGCGTCGGCCGGATCCATCCTCGCCACGATCAGGGTGCGATGGGTGGGCTGGCTCGGTGCGGCGGCGGGATGTGGTCCGTCGGCTGGGGGCACGGGCAGGCTCCTCGGGCGGCTCTGACAGAATGGTCCGCATGCCCACTGCGAGCGACGACGACGGCGCGCGTCGCGGCTGCTCGGACGGGGGCACCGCTCGAACGGGAACGTCGCTCCAGCGGGGACGGGTCGTGGGCAGGGGCAGGTCGGCTGACTCGGCGGATACGGCTGGTCGGGCCACCACGTGCCCACCGGTCCACGGCGGATAAGCGGGCACGGCGCAGCGAGGCACAGGACGATCACACGGCCCGGCCAGGCCGGCGCCGCCGTGGGGTGGCATCGACCCGATCCGGTTCGCGGTTGTGGCGCCTGCTTCGCTGCAGGCAGTGATGGGTGAAGCGGCTCGCCGTCGGCCGTTCGCGGCCGACGAGGCGTGTCCGCGACGGTGGACCCGGGCGGGTGTGGAGCGGCGCGCGACCGCCGGCTCCTGCCCGCCGACCCTCCGGCGTGGCTGGTTTTCGGTTCATCGAGAGCATGCGGCCACGCGTGGTCCGTGTCCTGCGATTCGCCTGACACGAAGCTGCCCTGGCAACCATGTGCCAACCGGGTCGCACGTGACACACAACACGCCTACAACCGGACAGATACCGCCCGCGCGACCTGCGCAAACATTGCGATCCCCGACAGGGACCAACAACACGTGCGGACAACATCCGGACAGGCTCTGGATGTTGTCCGCACGAGTGCTGACGGCTGATCGGTGACGGGAGAAGGTACCGGGCCTACCGGACCGGGCCTCTCAGGTCAGATCCAGCCGCGCCGGGTGGCGAGGGTGCCGGCCTGGAAGCGGCTGCGGGCGTCGAGCCGGGCCATCAGGTCGGCGATCATGCGGCGTACCGTCCGGACCGAGACTCCCAGGTGACGGGCGGCGGCCTCGTCCTTGACGCCGAGGCTGAGCAGGCGCAGCAGCAGTCGTTCGGTGTCCGACGGCATGTTGGCCTCGGCGCCCTCGGCGGGTCCGAGCTGGTCGCCGGCCAGCGGCTCGGCGATCTCCCACACCTGCTCGAACAGGGTGAGCAGGACGGCGGTGAGCTCGGGGGCCCGCACGAGCAGTGCCTGGCCGGTGCCGACCGCGGCGCCGGGGCGTCCGGGGCCGACGAGCGCGACGCGGCCGTCGACCGTGGTGGCGTCCAGCCGCGGGTCATCGTGAATCCTGGCGTCCAGGCCGTGCGCGGACACGGTGCGCACATAGCCGGCACCTCGCTCGTCGAGGCGCAGCGTGCGCGGCAACACGGCGCGCATCACGACGCCGCGGCGCAGCGCGCGCAGCTCGGCCGGCAGGACGTCGCTGGACAGCGCCGCCGACCAGCCCTGCCTGGTGTGCAGGGTGAGCACCTCGCGCTCGGCCCGCCCGACGAGGGCGAGCAGCTCCGCGCGGGCCTGGTCGACACTGTCGATGCGCTGGACCTCCACGCCGTCCGACTCGGGCCGGCTGTCCAGGTAGTCCGAGACGAAGGTGCTGATCTGCGCACGGGCACGCACGAGGCGCTCGTGGCGGCGGATGAGCTGTTCGTGCTGGGCCTGCAGCAGATGGTCGAAACCCGCCTCGGGATGCACGGCGACGAAGTGACCTGGACGCTCGCGGGAGGCCAGCACCAGACCGTGTTCGAGCAGACGGTCGCGCACCTGTCCCATGTCCCGCACCGGCTCTCCCAGCAGGCCGGCCACGTCCGCCACGGTCAGCGACTCGTGGCGCAGCCAGAGCCGGTAGGCGGACAGCGCGACGTCGTCGAGTCCGATGAGTTCGAGCACTGCACCCTCCCCCGCACCTGGATCATGGCCGTCTCCGACGGACGGTTCGCGGCTCGTTCCCGCGGCGGGTCCACGCGCCGCGCGGCGGGCGCGCGGCGCGGCGATCGTCCGGGCCGCGGCCGCCGTGATCGTTCCCGCCGTCCGGGCCGCGCGGTCGTCCGCCGCGCTCACCCGGACCGCTGCGGCAGCACCGGCCGCCCCGCCTGCTCGGCGGAGACGACGTCGAGCGCATGGCGGACCAGGGACACCAACGCCTGCCGAACGGACTCGCGCTGGCGGGCGTCGCAGAACACCATCGGCCGCCGCGGATCAAGGTCCAGCGCCGCGCGGACGTCCTCGACCCGGTACTCGCGCGCGCCGTCGAACCGGTTCAGCGCGACGAGGAACGGGATGTCCCGTTCCTCGAAGTAGTCGATGGCGGGAAAGGAGTCGGCCAGCCGGCGGGTGTCGACCAGGACCACCGCGCCGATCGCGCCGAGCACCAGTTCGTCCCACATGAACCAGAACCGGTCCTGGCCGGGCGTGCCGAACAGGTAGAGGATGACGCTGTCGACCAGGGTGATCCGGCCGAAGTCCATCGCGACAGTGGTCGTGGTCTTGGAGGTGACCGAGCTGGTGTCGTCGATGCCGATGCTGGCGGCCGTCATCGCGGCCTCAGTGGTCAACGGCGGGATCTCGCTGACCGCCCCGACGAAGGTCGTCTTTCCGACGCCGAATCCACCGGCGATGATGATTTTGACCGGGTGCAGTGCCGTCGTCTCCGGCGACCGCGTTCTAGAGGGCCTGTAGTCCATCGAGCACCTTTTCGATGAGGGCTGCGGAAGGGCGGTCCGAGGAACGGGCCGGTCGGGTCACGTTGACCAGACCGGCGTCGAGCAGGTCGCCGACGAGAACACGCACCACACCGACGGGTAGATCCAGCCGGGCGGAGATCTCGACGATCGACTGCACCCGGTGACACAGCAGGGCGATCGCGCGCTGCTCGGCCTCGAGCGTCGCGGACATCAGTCGCCCGTTGGGCGTGGTGGTCACGAGAGCGACCAGTTCCAGCGCGCGATTGGTCGGCCGGGTCCGTCCCCCGGTGACGGCGTAGGGGCGGACGACCGGACCCGCCTCCTCGTCGAACCATTCCTCGTCGTGCGACATGCCGGTCCTCCTGCCTCGAGAGTTCCTAGCGGCCCGGTCCGTGCGGGCAGGGGGCGACCGGGAGACCAGGTTCACGGCCGCGCCCCCCGGCGGCCGCCGATGCCTCGGCTACAGCGGGAGCGCCGACTGCATCTGCGCGCGCAGTTCCGGTGTGAGGAACTCCCCGACCCTGGTCACCAGCAAGGCCATCTCGTAGGCGATGAGGCCGATGTCCGCCCCCGGGCTGGACAGGATCGCGAGGCAGGAGCCGTCACCGACCGCGGTGACGAACAGGAAGCCCTGATCCATCTCGACGATGGTCTGCCGCACGTTTCCGCCGCCGAAGAACCGGCCCGCACCGCGGGCCAGGCTGTTGAAACCGGAGGCGACCGCCGCGAGCTGGTCGGCGGTCGCCCGGTCCATCCCGTAGGACGTGGCGAGAAGCAGGCCGTCCGAGGACAGAGCAATCACGTAGGTGACTTCCGGCACCTTCTTGACGAGATTGTTGAGCAGCCAGCTCATGTTCTCCGACGGTCCCAGCGGACGCATCTCAGGTCACCTTTCCCACATCGTCGCCGTCGTTGGAATCCTGACCGTCCGCCAGGCCGCGACCGAAGTTGCTCTGGAAGGACGACATCATGCTGCGGATCTCGTCCGGGCTGCGCTGCGCGGCCAGGGGCACGGGGCGCTCCTCGGCCGCCTCGCGGCGCAGCTGCGGCGCGAGGTTCGCCCGCCGGGTCCGCTTGGGCAGCCCGTCCGCGTCGGTGGTGGCGGAGCGGCCGCCGCGGTCCGGGTGCTCCGGCCCGCCGGCGCCGCGCGAGCGCGTCGGCGGCTGACCACGATGCAGCGGGACGATCGACTGGTCGGCGCCGGTGTCGCCGCGGCGAGGCCCGGTGCCGCGGCGCAGCGGCGAGGTGAGGGGGTCCATCCGAGCCACCTCGCCGCCCCGGACGGATCCCCCGCCGGTGTGCGCCGACACGTCCCGCCCGGCGGGCGGATACCCGAAGGGCGCCGCCGGCTGGCCCGGGCCGCCCTGCGGGTAGCCACCGGTGTCGAAGGCGGTGCGTTCCACCGGCGCCGCACCGAATCCGTTCACGGCACGGGGGTCGGCCCCGGGTGGTCCGCCGAGCGGATCCACCGGCCCGGTCCCGTCGGCGGGGCCTGACGGGATGTCCACTGCGGGAGGCGGAGCCGAGCGGCCCCTGCGGCCTCGCCGGGAGGGCAGTTCGGGAAGAGCCCCGCCGGCCGCCTCGCCCGCGGGACCACTGGTGGGCTCGGCGTCGTCGGTACGCGCGGGCGCGTCGGAGCGGCGCCCGCCCGCCCGCCGGCGGGGCCGGTCGGCGACGAACCAGCTCGACCGCACGGTGGCGAACACCGGCAGGTCGTCGATGAGCGTCTCGTCCTGGCCGCGTTGCGGGTCCGGGAAGAGTTCGCGCTGGTCGTCCCGCGCCGCGTCGCCGCCGGCCGCACCGAGGGGGAGGGGGCCGGTACGTGCCGGCATCCCGTCGTCCGGCGAGAACTCGTCGCCGTACTCGCCGGTGTCCGCGTACGGGTCGGAGAAGCCGTCCTCGTCAAGGACCGGGCCGTCGAGCGCGGGGACGGCGGGGGCCGGCAGCGCACGTACCGTGGCGCCGCCCGAGGTGCCGCTGTCCTGCCCCTCCTCTTCGGGCTGGCGCAGCAGGGTGGCGGGGACGAGGACGATCGCCATCGTGCCGCCGTAGGGGGACGGGCGCAGGCGTACCGACACCGCGTGACGCTCGGCGAGGCGGCCGACGACGAACAGACCGAGGCGCTCGCTGGTCGACAGATCGAACGGCGGCGGGTTCGCGAGCCGCTCGTTGAGACCGTGGAACTCCTCGGGGCTCATGCCAAGCCCCCGGTCCTCGACCTCGATAACGAAGCCGTTGGACACCTCGTGCCCGCTGACCTGGACCGGTGTGTGCGGGGGCGAGAAGGACGTGGCGTTCTCGATGAGCTCGGCGAGCATGTGGATGACGTCACCGACGGCGTGGCCGCTGATCGCGCCGCCGTCGATCGGCATGACCTTCACCCGGGTGTAGTCCTCGACCTCGGCGACGGCACCGCGCACCACGTCCTTGATCGCGACGGGCCGGCGCCAGCCACGGGCGGGCTTGGAGCCCGACAGGACGATGAGGTCCTCCGCGTGGCGCCGCATGCGGGTGGCGAGGTGGTCGAGGCGGAACAGCTCCTCGAGCTCGTCGGGGTCGGTCTCCTTGCGCTCCAGACCGTCGATGATCTTCAGCTGGCGATGGATGAGCGCCTGGCTGCGCCGAGCGAGGTTGAGGAACGTGTCACCGATGCTCTTGCGCATCGCCGCCTGCTCGACCGCCGTGCGCACGGCCACCGCGTGCACGGTGGAGAACGCCTCGGCGAGCTGGCCGATCTCGTCTGTGCTCTGCACGTCGACGGGGAATGTCTCCGCCGACATGTCGACCTGTTCGCCCCGGTGAAGGCGTTCCACAACCCCGGGAAGGCTCTCGTTGGCCACTTCGAGCGCGCCCTGGCGCAGGCGGCGCAGGTGCCGGATCATCGGGCTCGCCACCAGCAGCGAAATCACCAGGGAGACGACGAGAACCAACGCGACCCCGATACTACCGAACAGCGCGTCGCGGGACGCCGAACTGGAGATGTCCTCGCTGGTCGTGCCCAAATCGGTCGCGATCCGGTGTTCGACCTGTCGCATCGCCGTGATCTTCGCGTCCACGGTCCGCAGCCAGTCCTGCTGGGTGATCGTCAGTGGCTGGCCGTTCGCGACAGCATTCACTGTGTCGTCGCGCATTGCCGTCGCCGCCGAGATCGTGCGCCCGACCGTCACGTTGTAGAACGACTGCTCGTCCGGGGTGGCGGTGGTGCGGAACTGCTGCAGCCACGCGTCCTCGGCACCGGCCGCGCTCTGGATCTGGCGCAGCGTCACCGTATCCGTCTGCCGGAGAATGATCACTCGGGCGACGGCGCCGCGCTGTTGGGCGGCCTGTTCCTTCGCCTGGGAGATACCGACCAGCGTGGTGGCTCCGTTGACGAGAGCCGCGTTATGGCTGCCGGCCGCCACACTCCCGTTGAGCGAAAGGAGATCGCTAACCAGGTCATTGAAGTACGAATTGTTGTCGTCCACCTGCGCCTGGTGCACGTCGAGCGCCTTGCGCTGCGCGGGCAGCCGGTCCAGCCGGTTCGCGATGGCCGCCAGCGTCGTCGCGAGGGTGTCGCGCGCGCCGGAGGGCAGCGCGGCCTCGCCGGCACGGTAGGTGGCCAGGGCCTGGTCGACGGGCCCCCGCGCGGCGACGGCCACCTGCCCCTGCGCGACGGCCATGTAGTTGGAGCCCGCGTAGGAGTTCGTGGCGTACCGCTCGGCCTGCAGTGCGGCGACCAGGTCATTCGCCTTGATCGAGAAGTTTGCCAGCGCCTTGATGCGGTTCGCGGCCCGTACGTTGTCGACGTTCCCTCGCACCTGTATCGCGCTCAGCACCGCCAAGGCGGCCAGGGGGACGACGAGAATCACCACGAGCTTCGAGCGGATGGGCCAATTCTGGAGCATCCGGTCCTCTCGTCCGGCACCCGGAGCTGGGCGCCTCGTGTGCGGGGTTGCTGTTCGTGTTCAAGCGGGACAAGGCCCCCGCGGACCAGACACGACAACGCACGGGCCGGCACATTGGCAGCGCGGTCCGACCATCTGACGATTGTTCCGGGGGGTGCGGACAACTCTAGCGGTCGATACCGGGCGCGGTGTTAGGGGCAGGGCGCGCCAAACAAATGGCTACGAGGGCGTCGCAGGGGGTGACGGGCATTCGGCGCCACCCGCGGCGCGGTATCACCGGCCGCGGAATTAATTCGGGGTATCCGGTCCCGGGTAGCGTCCAGCGACCAAAACGAGCACGAATCAGCGGTAGCCAGCGGGAACGCGCACGGATCACCGGGGCCGCTCGGCGTCCGCCCGGTAACCGGTTTCGCGACAGCGACAACGCGCACACTCCGGCCTTGCCGGAGACACATCAAGGCACCCCCGGACGCACAGCCGCACCCGAAACGCCGGACAGCGCCGGCATCCCATGCCTTTACCAACTCTTGTCGACCCGCTAAGAGGGCGGTGCGCACCGCCGGCCAATCGCCGACATGCCGCGCAAAGCCCCGTGCCGCCCTCGGTGGACCGGAGGTACCCCAGGTGAGACCGTTTCAATCCAGGTCCGCAGCGGAACCGCCATGCCCACCAGTCAACTCGGACAAAAAGCGCATTCCTTCGCAGGTTTTCCGCGGCAAGGACGGACGTGGGCAGTCCATGGACGGGGACAGACCAGGGCGGAGACAGACCGGGGCGGGGACAGACCAGGGCGGGGGCAGGCCGTCGGTGACGGCGTACCGGCCGCTCCGCCCGCGGCGCACCCGGCGGCGGACGGAAGGGCGAGCGCGGCGTCAGCCCGACAGGCGGGACCGGGCGGCGCGGTCGACCCCGCCGCGCTCCGGCGGGCGGACCCGGTGGACGAGAACCGACTGGCCGGTCACGGCGATCAGCGTCCCGTCACCGGCGTACATCCGGCCGCCCAGATGCGCGACGTTGCGGACGATCCCCTCGACCCGCACGTCCAGCAGGATCCACTCACCGGCCGGCAGCACCGCCGGACCACAGGCGGGTGCGACGAGGCGAAGGTGGTTGTCCAGGCTCGTCCCGAACGCCATGTCGCCGATCGCCTCGATGAGCGCGGCCGGCGCGAGGTCACCGAGCACCGCGAGTGCCGCGCCGGCGGGCGCCAGCGGGGGACGCAGGCGCAGCCACAGGGCGCTGCGCCCGGTGCCCGGCGTCCCGTCGAGATCGACGCGGGCCGGGCGTGCCCAGCGCTGGTCGAGCAGGGACACGAGGCCGTCGTCGCGGTAGTCGAGCCAGGTCGGGTACTCCCGCGGCGGGCAGTCCTCGGGGGCGGGCGCCCAGTGCGCAGGTGGCGCGAACCGGGTGACGTCGCCGCCGCCCCGGCCGAACGTGCCGCTCGTGACGAACACGGGCCGGCCCTCGACCGTGGCGCGCACGACGGCCTGCGACAGGCCGCGGCCGGCGGGGTCGATCTCGAGATCCACCGTCCGACCGGCCTCGACCGGGGCGAGGAACTGGGTCTGTGCCCACACGCCGTCACGGCCGCCGCAGACGCGGACGAACTCCATCGCGGCGGCGAGCCCGCAGCCGCCCCACAGCGTCCCGCGGGTGTTGAGCAGATGGTCCGCCGCGACGAAGCGTCCCCGCCTGCGCACCGGATCGACGGTGAGCCCGAGCAGCTGTGTGATCGACGCGGCCTCGGACGGTGAGGGCCCCCCGCAAACCCTGCCAGCGCCCACCGGCGACTCCCGGCGGGGATGTGGCGCCGCGCCGCCGGATGGCGCGGCGGGCGCGGCGGCGGGCTCGCCGGCCACCGTCCGGACCGCCTTGCCCCCGCCGGTCCGGGTCGCCGCGTCATGGACGATCCCTGCCGCGGTGCCGGCTTCGCTCGACCCAGTCACCCTGCCATCCTGGCAGTCCGGCTCCCCCGCACCCACCGGGGCTGTGACCGGAGCCTCGGCGGCCGGCCCGTCGAGAGCTTTCGCCCGCCCCGGCTCAGTGACAGAGTGGGTGCGCTCGGCAGGGACCGAGGAGGCCGCATGAGCGACGAGATCCACAGCGACGTCCACGGGGGCGTGCAGACGGTGCGCATCGTGCGCCCCGACAAGCGCGGCGCCCTGACACAGGGCATGTACAGCGCGCTCACCGAGGCGTTCACAGCGGCCGAGGCCGACGCCGGTGTCCGGATCATCCGGCTGTGCGGCGACGCCGGGTCGTTCACCGCGGGCAACGACCTGGACGATTTCCTGGCCGGTGGGGCACTGCGGCCGGACGGGCCGACGATGGGGTTCCTGCGGGTCGTCGCGCGCGGCACCAAGCTGCTCGTCGCCGAGGTCGACGGGCCCGCGGTGGGGATCGGCACGACGGTGCTGCTGCACTGTGACCTGGTGTACGCCACCGAGCGCAGCAGGCTGGGCCTGCCGTTCGTCAGTCTCGGGGTGGTGCCGGAGTTCGGGTCGAGCCTGCTGCTGCCCCGACGGGTAGGGCCGGCGGCCGCGGCGCGACTGGTCTACTTCGGCGAGCCGTTCGGTGCCGCCGAGGCGGCCCGGCTGGGAATCGTCACCGAGGTGCTGGCGGACGCGCAGGCGCTGCGGGCGCGGGTCGACGACCGCGTCGCCGCGCTGCTCGCCCAGCCCGCCGAGGCCCTCGCCGCCACCCGGGCGCTGCTCCACGACGCCGGCGACGCCGAGATCCTCGACCGTATTGAGCTCGAGGGCAGGATCTTCGCCGAGCGCCTCGCCTCGGCGCAGACCCAGGCCGCGATCGCGGCGCGGATGCCCGGCCGGAACCGGGGTTCCTGACGGGTGGCCATCGGATCGCCGCACCACACCCCCGACGCCCGCTGACCTCGCCCCCCGCACGGCCGGTTCGGCGGACGTGCCCCGGGCATACCGGTGACCGTGACCGGTTCCCTGCCGCGCCAGCGTGAGCGGGGGGACGTCGTCCCACGCCGACGCTGGTGGCGCGTGTCGTCGCCCGTTTCGGGCGGTTTTCCGCCGGCCCGCAGTGCCCTCGGCCTGCGTGTTGTGCTCGCCACCTTCGGGTTGATCTTCTGCGGGGTGTGCGCGGGGCTGTTCGCCGTGCGCGGGCAGGCCGGCGCCGCGGCGGTGCTGGCGGTGCTCGCCCTGGTGGCGATCGTGGATCTCCTCGTCCTCGGGTGGCGCCTGCGCCAGCGCGCCCGCGGCGCCCCGCCACCCGTCTGATCGCCGCCGGCGACCGCGGACCGCGAGGGCGGACCGGTGCGCGCGCACCGCACGGGTTCTCGGAGCAGGACCGCGCAATCCCGAGCCGGCCTACCGCCACAACGCCCCACCCTGGCCGCATAGGGTGTTCGTAGCGCGGGTCAGCCGGCGGTGATGGCGGGCTGCTCCCGCCCGCGGTGACGGCCACGGTTCACGTCTGCGGGCAGGCGGCGGTCAGGAAGAGGACGGCGGTCGATGAGCGACCCGGCGGGCTACCGGGAAGGCGCGGAGCTCCCCCGGGGGACGGCGGACGAGCCGGAACTGCGGCAGGGACTGCGGCGGATGCGGATCATCGCCACCGGCCTGCTCGCCGCCGTCGTGACGGTCTACCTGGTCACGCAGGGCTGGCACAGCCACGGCGGCCCCGCCTGGGCCGGGTATGTGGCCGCGGCCGCCGAGGCCGGTGTCGTGGGCGCGCTGGCCGACTGGTTCGCCGTGACGGCGCTGTTCCGCCACCCGCTGGGCCTCCCGATCCCGCACACGGCGATCATCCCGCACCGCAAGGACGCCCTCGGCCGCGGCCTGGAGACGTTCGTCAGCACGCACTTCCTCGCCGAGGACGTGATCCGCGAGAAGGTGGACGGTGTCGGCGTCTCGGCGCGGGTCGGCGCCTGGCTGCGCCAGCCGGCGCACGCCGAGCGGGTGACGACCGAGGTCGCCGAGCGGCTCACCTCCGTCATCGCCGGGATGAACGACGATCTCGTCCGGGAGATCGTCGAGAAGGCGGTGCTGCCGCGGGTGGTCGAGCGTCCCTGGGCGGGGGTGCTCGGCATGGCACTGCAACGGGTGCTCGACGACTCGTTGCACCACCGGCTGGTGGACGTGCTCGTGGCCGAGATCCAGGACTGGCTCGTGCACAATCCGGACACGTTCGTCCGCCTCGTGCTCGACCAGGCACCCTCCTGGACGCCGCAGTGGCTCGACGAGGCGGTCGCCGCCAAGGCGTACGACAAGGCTCTCGAGGCGGTCGCGCAGCTGCGGGCCGATCCCGAGCACCGGATCCGCCAGGCGATCGACCGGTTCCTCGGCGACTTCGCCGCCCGGCTTCGCACCGACCCCGAGCTGGGCGAGCAGGTGGAGCAGCTCAAGGGACGGCTGCTCGGGCACCCAGAGGTGGGCCGGGCCGTGAGTGCCATCTGGGCGACGACGCGGACCATCCTGCTCGACCTCGCCGGGGATCCGCGCGGCACCGCCCGGGTCCGCGCGACCGACGAGCTGGCCGCGTTCGGCGCCCGCCTGGCCACCGACCCGCAGCTCGGCCGCACCGTCGACCGCGGCGCCGCGGACCTCGCGACCCGGGCGGTGGCCCGGTACAAACGGGACATCGCGGCGATCATCGGCGACACGGTCGCGAGCTGGGAGCCGGCGGAGACCTCGCGGCGCATCGAGCTGCACGTCGGCCGCGACCTGCAGTTCATCCGGATCAACGGAACGGTCGTCGGCGCGCTGGTCGGGCTGGTCATCCACGCGCTGACCGACCTCGTCTTCTGACAGGACGCCCCATGCAGGCCACACCGAGTGCCCGCGACCCACGTGACCCACACGACGCCGGCGGCACAGCCGGTGCCGCGGACCGGCGCGATCCGCGGCCCGACCCTCCGGCCGTGGTCACCGGATCGGGCGGGGACGGCTGGGCGGCCCTGCCCGAGCGTGTCGTCGGCCCCGTCACACCGAGCGGCCCGGGACCGGCCCGCCGCCGGCGCCGCTGGCCCGAACGGCGGGCGCCGATCGGGCCGCCCGGCCGGTCCCTGGCGGCGGCCGTGGGCCTCACCGGGCTGGTCGCCCTCGCCTGGTTCGGGATGATCAGCCGCATCGGCCACTTCGACGTGGACGTGTTCCTGCGCGCCGGCGCGGCGGTGCGGGCGGGCCAGGACCCCTACCCGACACCGGGTACGGCCGCCGTGCACTCGGGCTTCGCGTTCGTCTACCCGTACCTGACCGCCCTGCCGTTCGCGCCGCTGTCGGGCCTGCGGCACGCCGACGACGTGTTCGTCGCGCTGTCGGTGCTCGCGGTGCTCGCCGGCGCACGCCTCGCCGGCGCGCGGGACTGGCGGGTGTTCGCGCTGGTCATCGCCGCGTCCACGACGATCATCGGGCTGCAGATGGGCACCCTCAACGCGTTGCTGTTCGCCGGGCTCACCCTCGCCTGGCGACGACGGGACCGGCCAGCCACCTGTGGGACGGTCCTCGCGCTGCTGGTCTACAGCAAGGTGTTCCTCCTTCCCCTGCTGCTGTGGCCGGTGCTGGCCCGACGGTGGCGGGCGGCGGCGGTGGCCGGCGTGGTCCTGGCCGTCCTGCTCGGCGCCGGCGAGCTGCTCAGTCCGCTCGGGACCCGGGGCTACCTGGACCTGCTGGGTCAGCTCGGCCGGGCCGAATCGGTCGCCGGGGTGAGTCTGACGGGACTGCTGGCCAACGTCGGGCTGCCGATGGGTGTCGCCGCGGGGCTGGCACGGGCGGCCGCGGTGGCGGTGCTGGCCGGATGCGGGTGGGCACTGCGCCGCCGGGGCCACGACGAACGGCTGGCGTACACCGGCGGGGTCGTCGCCGCCGTGCTCGCCTCCCCGATCGTCTGGTGCCACTACCTGCTTCTGCTCGTTGCTCCCCTGCTCGCGCTGAGTAGACCGTCCGGACCAGGGCGCCCTGTCGGGGTGGCTGACGCGGACGCGGTGGCCGACCCGGACGGGGTGCGTGGGCCGCGCCGGCGACGGCGTGGGCGGCCCGTGGGGGCGAATCGGCCCGAAGGTCCTGTCTCCCCCGTGCCGATCGCCACGTTCGCGGCCGCCTCCTGGTTTCTCGTGACCCCGCACCGCAGCAGCGGCGCCGCTCTGGCCGTGACCGCCCTCATCCTGGCGCCCCTGGTGGTGTCCTGCCTGGTGAGCGGGGGTGCGCCGGGGCCGTTCGGCGATCGGCGCAGGCCGATGGTCCCGCGGGTGACCCTGGTCGCGTCCACGACAGCCGGGATCGGGCTCGTCGTCGCTGTGGGTGATGGCCTGGCGGAGCTCGCCGCCGTGCACACGCCGGGTGCACACGTCGTCGGCGCGTACGCCGCGGTCGTCGGCATCCTCGCACTGCTTGCCTGGGCAGTACGGACCACCGCCGTATCCTGGTCGCCTGTGGGCGTTGTGGCCCTCGACGGCCCGATCACACCGGCGACCGGTCGCGAGGCCGACGGCGGTCCGGCCAACACGGAGGACTCCGGCGCCGCGCGCCGGGGTACGGGCGGATCGTGACCGGGCAAAGTGCCTCAGACGGGCATGCACCTGGCCGTTGCACCCTGCCGGCGGGTCCCGGTCCGCGGATCGTCGAGGTACCGTGAACAGGACGACGGCCCGAGCGGCTGTCCGCGCCCGACCGAATGGTCGGGTGTGCGAGGTCGGTGCGAGCGCCAAAGCGGGACATTCCCGCCGTGGGTCCGGTCGCGGAGCCGGCCGTACCCCGGCCGCCGGACGATGCGCGGGCTTGTGCGGATCTTCGCACTCGTCCAACTGATCTCATGGTGGCCCTGACCTGATCGGCGGATACCTCTGTCTCAGCACGGAAACTCCCAGTCCCTTGCTGCCCACCGCCAGCCGCGCCCGGCCCGGGGCCGCGGCGGTCCGAGCGGTGCGGGCCGCGGCGCCGGCCGCGGTTCCCGGTACGGCGGCTCCCGCGTCGGCGGACCGGCGCGGCCGGCCGCTCCCCTCATCACGACCCGTGACCCCCGGCCCCCGGCGGAGTCCTTCGAGGACGCCGGCCTGCCCCGCCGGCTGATCAAGGCGCTGGCCGAGCGGGACATCGCCGCCCCGTTCCCGGTGCAGGCCTCGACCCTGCCCGACGTGCTGGCCGGCGAGAACGTCCTCGGCCGGGCACGCACCGGCTCGGGCAAGACACTCGCGTTCGGGCTGCCCATGCTCGCGCGGCTGTCGGCTGGCGGCCCCGCGCAGCCACGCCGTCCCCGCGGGCTCGTCCTGGTGCCGACCCGCGAGCTCGCCCAGCAGGTCAACGACGCCCTCGAGCCGCTGACCCGGTCGCTGAACCTGCGCATGGTGCCCGTCTACGGCGGAACGTCGATCAGCCGGCAGATCTCGGCGCTGCGCCGCGGCGTGCATCTCGTCGTGGCCACCCCGGGCCGGCTGACGGACCTCGTCGAGCGCGGCGCCTGTGAGCTCGGCGGCATCGAGATGACGGTGCTGGACGAGGCCGACTTCATGTGTGACCTCGGCTTCCTGCCCGCGGTGCGGGCTCTGCTCGACGCCACCCCGTCCGACGGGCAGCGGCTGCTGTTCAGCGCGACGCTTGACCGGGAGGTGGAGGTGCTCGTGCGCGACTACCTGCCCGACCCGGTCCTCGTCGCGATCGACTCGGAGACCTCCCAGGTCACGACGCTGGCTCGGCACGCCCTCGAGGCCCCCGACCGCAACGCGCAGGTCGCGCTGGTGACGGCGCTGGCCGGCGGGTCGGGGCGCACGCTGGTGTTCGTGCGCACCCAGCGCGACGCCGACCGGATCGCCGAGTCGCTGAGCCGCGCCGGAGTGCCGGCCGAGCCGCTGCACGGCGGGATGCCGCAGGGTGCCCGCACCCGGGCGCTCGCCGGCTTCACCGACGGCTTCTACCGGGTACTCGTCGCCACCGACGTCGCCGCGCGCGGCATCCACGTCGACGGCATCCGGCTCGTCGTGCACCTCGGCCCGCCCGAGGACGCCAAGACCTACCAGCATCGTGGTGGGCGCACCGCGCGCGCCGGCGCCGACGGTGCCGACGTGCTCGTCACCCTGCCCGCGGAGCGCGGCAAGGTGCGCGGGCTGCTGCGGGCGGTCGGCATCGAGGCGCGGCCGGCCACGACCACGCCCGATGACCCGATCGTCCTGGAGCTCGCCGGTCCGCCGGCCCCCCGGGTCAGCCGGAACGAGATCCCGCAGGCCCGCTCCGGCGGCACCGCGGGCGGCCGGGGCCCGCGCTTCGCCGGCGCGGGCAGCGGAGGCTCCCGCTCGGGCGGCGGCCCGCGCCACGGCGGCGGACCCGGCGCGGCTCCCCGTGACGGCGACTCCCGCCACGCCCGCCGCGACGGACACCGCCTCGGCCGCCCGGCCTCCGGCGGTCGGGCACCGCGGCACGGCAGCGCCGCCGTGCCCGACCAGACGCCGGCGTCCTCCGCGCCGAGCGCCTGACCCGCCTGTCGCCCGCCAGCCGGGCGACCGGCCGCGCCCCGTGTCCGACCAGGACTCAGGGCGCGGCCGACCAGGCGGTCTGGTCACCATCCGTATCCACCTCCGCCCGTGTTCTCGGCCGGCCCGGTCGGACCGACCCGTTCGGGCCGGCCGGGTTCGCGACGCTGTGACCTGGCACGCGGGACTGCCCGTCAGCGCACCGTTCGGTTCCGTGGTGTGAGCAGGGCCACCCGAGGCCTTTGCGCACCCCGTCCCCTGGATACCGTTTTAGGGACAGGTGTCGACATCACTGGAAGGAGCGTGCGCATGGAGCAGAACCAGCCCGGCCCTCTGACCTCCGGCCTTTCCGGATCGGGGCCGCGGGAGGCGATCCCCGGTGCCGCCGATGGCGTGAGCGGCGCGGACCCCGCCGCCGAGAAGATCGCCTTCGGTTCGGTCGCGAACCCGAAGCGGCTGCGTCTGGGCGTACCCCGGTCCGCGTGACCCGCGGGCGGTCAGGGTCGAGGAGGGTCGGCCGCCGCCGGGCGGCCGGCCTCACGCCTCCCTGCCCACCCTTCATCACCATCCGTCGCATCGTCATGCCCGCCCTTCCCCTCTCCCGCCCTCTCGCGCGTGCCACCAGCGCGGCCTCGCCGTTCACTGCGGGCCGCGGGCGCCCTACCGTCGAGGGATGACCAACCTCGAGGAGACGTCGCGCACCGACGGTGATACGCCCGGCGTGCCGGTGCTCCCCCACCCGCCGGTGGTGCCCGGGGCACCCGTGTCGGCGGTCAGCGGGCAGACGGCCGAGGGCCATCGGTCCTACTGGGCGCAGCTCGGTGGGCCCGTGCACTTCGTCGACTTCGGGGGCCCGGCCACCGCGCCGCTGTTGCTGTGCGTGCACGGCCTCGGCGGCTCGCACCTCAACTGGCTGCCGCTCGCCCCTCTTCTCACCGCGTCCCACCGGGTGCTGGCCGTGGACCTCGCCGGGCACGGCCGCACCCCGGCCGCCGGGCGGCGCACCGACGTCGCCGCCAACCAGCGCCTGCTCGACCGGTTCCTCGCGGAGGTCCTCGCCGTCGCGCCGGTCCTCGTCGGCAACTCGATGGGCGGCATGATCAGCCTCCTGCAGGCCGGTCACCGACCGGACTCCGTGGCCGGCATGATCCTCGTCGACCCGGCGCTGCCCCGCCCCCGCGGCGTGCGCCCGGATCCGGAGATCGCCCGCCTGTTCGCCGGCCTGTTCGTCCCCTGGGTCGGCACGGCCGTGCTGGCCCACCGGCGGACCCGCTACACGCCGGGCGAGCTCGTCGAGCAGAGCCTGCGCCGGATCTGCGCCGACCCGGCCCGCGTTCCCGCCTCCGCCCGGGTCGCGATGGAACGCGCCCAGCGGGAACGGGACGGCCTGCCCGACGCCGACCAGGCGTTCGTCGCCGCCGCCCGGTCGGTGGTGTGGTCGCTGCTGCGGGCGGCGCCGCTGTCGCGACTGGTCCGCACCGTCCCGCATCCGACGCTGCTGCTGCACGGCACCGCCGACCGGCTCATCCCGGTGGCGGTGGCGCGCGACGTCGCCGCCCGCCGCCCGGACTGGCGGGTGGAGATCCTCGACGGGCTCGGGCACGTGCCGATGATCGAGGACGCTGACCGCACGGCGACACTGATCCAGGACTGGCTGTCGGGCGAGGGGCGGGTCGCGGCCGACCGGGCCCGCCCGGCGCCCGGCCCCGGCGCCGCGACCGGACGGCCCGCGGCCGCCCCGACGCCGGCGGTGGGCGGCTGAGCGGCCCGGCCGATCCCGGGCCGGCGCTGGCGGCGGCGCTGCGGGCCGCCACCGGACACGCGCACGACTGGCTCGCGGGATTGGGTACCCGTCCGGTCCGCCCGGCGCACAGCGCCGCTGAGGTCCTCGCCCGCCTCGACGACCGGCTGCCCGACGGCCCCACCGACCCGGTGGCGGTCATCGACGCGCTCGTCGAGGCGGTGGATGGCGGGCTGACCGCCACCGGCTCGCCCGCCTTCTTCGGCTACGTCATCGGCGGCACCCTGCCCGCGGCGCTCGCCGCCGACGTCCTCGCCGTCGTCTGGGACCAGAACGCGGCGCTCGCGTCGCTGTCGCCGGCGGCCAGCGCCGTGGAGTCCGTCGCCGGGCGCTGGGTGACGCAGCTGCTCGGCCTGCCGTCCCACGTGTCCGTCGGGTTCACCACCGGCACCCAGATGGCGCATGTCACCGCCCTCGCGGCCGCCCGGCACCGGGTGCTCGCCGACGCTGGCTGGGACGTGGAGGCCGACGGCCTGCTCGGCGCACCCCCGGTGCGGGTGCTCGCCGGCGCCGACCGCCACGCCACCGTCGACGCCGCGCTGCGCCTGCTCGGCCTCGGGCGGCGCGCCGTCGTCCCGGTGGCCACCGACGGGCTCGGCCGCATGCGCCCGGACGCGCTGCGCGCCGCCCTCGCCGGCGGCGCGCCGCCCTCCCACACCCACCCCGGCCATGCGGCCGGCCCCGGCCGCGCCGCCGCGGCCCGGCCGACGATCGTCATCACCCAGGTGGGCGAGGTCAACACCGGCGCCGCGGACCCGCTCGCCGAGATCTGCGCGCTGGCCCACGAGCACGGCGGCTGGGTGCACGTCGACGGGGCCTTCGGGCTGTGGGCGGCGGTGTCGGGATCGCCGGCGCGGCGTGCCCTCGTCGCCGGGGCGGCGCAGGCCGACTCGTGGGCGACCGATGGGCACAAGTGGCTCAACGTGCCCTACGACTGCGGGATCGCGCTCGTCGCCGACCCGGCGGCGCATCGGGGGGCGATGGCGGCACCCGCCGTCTACTTCCCGCCGGACGGGGCCGGCCAGCTCGATCCGGTCGACTGGACGCCGGAGTTCAGCCGCCGGGCGCGGGCGTTCGCGGTGTACGCGGCGCTGCGCTCGCTGGGCCGCGCGGGCCTGCGTGAGCTTGTCGACCGCTGTTGCGACCTCGCCGACCACGCCGCCCACCGACTCGCGGCGGTACCCGGCCTGAGCGTGCTCAACGCCACCGACGGCCCCGCCGCGCCGGGCGGGCTCGTCCCGCTCAACCAGGTCCTGCTCCGGGTGGACGGCCCGGCGCGGCGCCCGGGGTGCGCCCGGGCGGACATCCCGTCGCGCGGATACCCGGACCCCGCCGTGGCGGGCGACCGGCTGACCCGCGAGGTCACCGCCGCGGTGACGGCGGGTGGCGAGGCGTACCTGACCGGCACGACGTGGCGCGGGCAGGCCGCGATGCGCCTGTCCGTGAGTAACTGGGCGACCACCCTCGCTGACGTCGACCGCGCCGTCGACGTGATCGCCGCGGCCGTTGCCGCGCGCCGCGCCGGGGGCGCAGGGGACGCTCGGTAACCGCCGGCCGGGAGCGCTCCGTCGCACGCCGTGGGCCGCCGGCATGGCGGCGATCCGGGGCGCGGCCGGGCAGCTAGGCTGCCGGGACAAGTCCCGTCCATCCGGCCGATCCCCCGCGGCGGGCGCATCGGCCCGGCCCCACCCGACAACCTCGGCCGAGTCCGGGCCCACCGGGTGCGCCGGGTGCGTCCCCCGTCGGGCACCGCCGGGTGGGTGGCCGTCCGCTTCGACCGGCGTGCCCAGCGCGCGGAAGGGTCCGTCCGAGGTGTCAAACTCCTTCGTCCACCTGCACGTCCACACCGAGTACTCGATGCTGGACGGCGCGGCCCGGTTGAAGGACATGTTCGCCGAGGTGTCGCGCCAGCAGATGCCGGCGGTCGCGATCACCGACCACGGCTACATGTACGGCGCGTACGACTTCCACAAGCAGGCGACCGCCGCCGGCGTCAAGCCGATCATCGGCTGCGAGGCGTACGTGGCCCCCCAGTCGCGCCTGCTCAAGCAGCGTGTGCGCTGGGGCGAGCCACACCAGAAGGGCGACGACGTCTCCGGTGGTGGCTCCTACACCCACATGACGATGTGGGCGCGCAACGCGGTCGGCCTGAAGAACATGTTCAAGCTCAACTCCCGGGCGTCGATCGAGGGTCACTACATCAAGTGGCCGCGGATGGACGAGGAGATCATCGCCGAGCACGCCGAGGGGCTCATGGCGACGACCGGGTGCCCGTCCGGGAACGTGCAGACCCGGCTGCGCCTCGGGCACTTCGACGCCGCCCTGCAGGCCGCCGCGACCTACCAGGAGATCTTCGGCAGGGAGAACTTCTTCTGCGAGATCATGGATCACGGGCTCGACATCGAGCGCCGGGTCCGCGACGGGCTCGTCGACATCGCCCGCAAGCTCGGCATGCGCTTCGTGGTCACCAACGACTCGCACTACACCTACGAGTCCGAGCGCGAGGCCCACTCCGCGCTGCTGTGCGTCCAGACGGCCTCGACGGTGGCGAACCCGACCTTCCAGTTCGAGGGATCGGGTTACTACCTCAAGAGCGCCGAGGAGATGTACGCGATCGATGGCTCGGACGTCTGGCAGGAGGGCTGCGAGACCACGCTGATGATCGCCGAGCGGGTCGACCCGACCGGCATGTTCAGCAAGCGCAACCTCATGCCGCGTTTCCCGGTCCCCGACGGCGAGACCGAGGAGAGCTGGTTCCGCGCGGAGACCTGGGCCGGCATGGACCGGCGCTTCCCCGGCGGCTACGACGAGGAGCACCGCGAGCGGGTCGAGTACGAGATCGGGATCATCCTCCAGATGGGGTTCCCCTCGTACTTCCTGGTCGTCGCCGACTTCATCATGTGGGCGAAGAGCCAGGGGATCCCGGTCGGGCCCGGCCGTGGCAGCGCCGCCGGGTCGATGGTCGCCTACGCGCTTGGCATCACCGACCTCGACCCGATCCCCCACTCGCTGCTGTTCGAGCGCTTCCTCAACCCCGAGCGCGTGTCCATGCCCGACATCGACATCGACTTCGACGAACGTCGGCGCGGTGACGTGATCCGCTATGTGACCGACCGGTGGGGCGAGGACCGCATCGCGCAGATCGTCACCTACGGCACCATCAAGGCGAAGGCCGCCATCAAGGACTCCTCCCGTGTCCTCGGCTACCCGTACGCGGTCGGCGACCGGATCACCAAGGCGATGCCGCCGGCCGTCATGGGCAAGGACATCCCGCTGGGCGGCATCTTCGACGAGAAGCACCCGCGCTTCAGCGAGGCCGGTGAGATCCGCGGCCTCTACGAGTCCGACGCGGACGTCCGCAAGGTCATCGACACCGCGAAGGGCCTCGAGGGCCTCATCCGCCAGGCAGGCGTGCACGCGGCGGGCGTCATCATGTCCGCCGAGCCGATCATCGACCACATCCCGGTGTGGCGCCGCGACGCCGACGGCGCGATCATCACGCAGTTCGACTACCCGACCTGCGAGACGCTCGGCCTGCTCAAGATGGACTTCCTGGGCCTGCGCAACCTCACGGTGATGGACGACGCGGTGCGCAACGTCGAGTCCAACCGGGACCGGACGATCGACCTGCTCGGCCTGAGCCTCGACGATCCCGCCAGCTACGAACTGCTGGGCCGCGGCGACACGCTCGGCGTGTTCCAGCTCGACGGCGGCCCGATGCGCTCCCTGCTGCGGATGATGCGCCCCGACAACTTCGAGGACATCTCCGCCGTGCTCGCGCTCTACCGGCCGGGGCCGATGGGCGCCAACTCGCACATCAACTACGCGCTGCGCAAGAACGGCCAGCAGGAGATCACCCCGATCCACCCGGAGCTGGCCGAGCCGCTCGCCGACATCCTCGACACGACCTACGGCCTGATCGTCTACCAGGAGCAGGTCATGGCGATCGCGCAGAGGGTCGCCGGCTACTCCCTCGGCGGCGCGGACCTGCTGCGCCGGGCGATGGGCAAGAAGAAGAAGGAGATCCTCGACAAGGAGTTCGTCCCGTTCTCCAGCGGGATGAAGGACAACGGCTACTCCGACGCGGCCATCAAGACACTGTGGGACATCCTCGTCCCGTTCTCCGACTACGCCTTCAACAAAGCGCACACCGCCGGCTACGGACTCGTCTCCTACTGGACGGCGTACCTGAAGGCCAACTATCCGGCCGAGTACATGGCGGCGCTGCTCACCTCGGTGCGTGACGACAAGGACAAGTCGGCGATCTACCTCAACGAGTGCCGACGGATGGGCATCCGGGTGCTGCCGCCGGACGTCAACAGCTCCAACGCCGACTACACGGCGCACGGATCGAACGAGATCCGGGTCGGCCTCGCCGCCATCCGCAACGTGGGGACGAACGTCGTCGAGTCGATCGTGCGCACCCGGGGAGCCAAGCCCCGGTTCGTGTCGTTCCCGGACTTCCTCGACAAGGTCGAGGCGGTGGTCTGCAACAAGCGCACCATCGAGTCGCTGATCAAGGCCGGCGCCTTCGACGCCCTCGGGCACACCCGTCGCGGCCTGGTGGAGCGGCACGAGCAGGCCGTCGACGCGGTCATGAGCGTGAAGAAGAAGAACGCCGAGGGCCAGTTCGACCTGTTCGCACTCGACGACACCGAGGACGACGGCGGCGCGCCGATGTTCGGCGTCCAGGAGTTCTCCGACCAGGAGTGGGACAAGACGGTCAAGCTGTCCCACGAGCGGGAGATGCTCGGCCTGTACGTGTCGGACCACCCGCTGCGCGACGTCGAGCACATCCTGGCCGCCAAGGCCGACTGCGGCATCGCCTCGCTCACCGGCGGTGAGTACGCGGACGGCTCGACGGTGACCATCGGCGGAATCATCTCCAGCCTGCAGCGCAAGGTCACCAAGCAGGGCAAGCTCTGGGCGCTGACGACCATCGAGGACCTGGAGGGCGGTCTGGAGGTGATGTTCTTCCCGCAGACCTACGAGACGTGCTCGACGCAGCTCGCCGAGGACGCCGTCGTCATCGTCAAGGGCCGCCTCGACAAGCGGGAGGATGCCCCGCGGCTGATCGCCTCCGAGCTGACCGTGCCGGACCTCAGCGACCAGGCGCTGAGCCCGCCGGTGATCATCACGATGCCGGCGTCGCGGGTGAACCCGCCGACCGTCGAACGGCTACGCGAGGTACTCGGCACCCATCCGGGCACGACCGAGGTGCACCTGCGCCTGCAGGGCGCGAGCCGGGTCACGCTGCTGCGCCTCGACGACGCCTACAAGGTGCAGCGCACCCCCGCGCTGATGGGCGACCTCAAGGCCCTGCTCGGCGCCGCCGCCGTCGCCTGACCTCCGCCGGATCGGGCCGGGGCGGCCAGCGGCCGCCCCGGCCCAGCCCGGCCGGGCGTCCACCGCGGGCGTCTCGCGCCGTGCGTGGCCTGGTGTTCTCAGGAGGTCAGCAGGCGGTTTATTCCCGTTCTCGGGCCTACTGGCATGCGACACCTGCCACCGTTCGAACGCGGCTTTTCCGGGGGACGATGCCACCCAGACAACCAGGTGCGACCGCGCCCCGCGGGGCTGGGCCGACCAGGGTCCGCGACCGGCCGGCGCGCACAGCACCGGTGGTTTGTCCAGACCCGGGTCGGGCGGCGCCGACCGGGCCGGTCCCCGGCGCTGTCCCCGCCGGCCGACTCCGGCGACGTCCCAGCACGGGGACGGCGCACCCGAGCCGGAGGATGCGCCGTGACGATCAGTCGAGACCTGGAGGACCCCCAGCCCGTCGCCCCCGCGACCCCCACCGGTGCCGATCCGGCGCCCGCGTGGTCGCCGCAGGTCGCGCGGCGACGCACGCCCTGCTCGGGACCCTGCTCGGGCCCGACCCGCCGGTCCGGGTCACACTGTGGGACGGTTCGACGCTCGGCCCCGACACGCCGACCCGGATCGCCGTGCGCTCCCCCGAGGCGATGCGCCGGGTGCTGTTCCGCCCCGGCGAGCTGGGCCTGGCCCGCGCGTTCGTCGCCGGCGACCTCGACGTCGACGGCGACATCTTCGCCGCCCTCGGAGTGCGCGAGGGGCTGTCGACATCACCGCGGCGGCTTGACGCCGCGGCCCGGGGCGCGCTGTTCACCCTGCTGCGGGAGCTGGGCACCCGGCCGCCGGTCCCGCCGGCGGAGGAGGCCCGACTCCATGGCCGCCGGCACAGCCAGGACCGCGACGCCGCCGCCATCTCGCACCACTACGACGTGTCGAACGACTTCTACCGCCTGCTGCTCGGCCCCACGATGACGTACTCGTGCGCGGTCTGGGAGTCCCCGTCCGTGGGGCTCGACGCCGCCCAGGAGGCCAAGCACGAGCTGGTCTGCCGCAAGCTCGGCCTGCGACCCGGCGAGCGGCTGCTTGACATCGGCTGCGGCTGGGGCAGCATGCTCCTGCACGCCGCCCGGCACCACGGCGTGCGCGGAGTGGGGGTGACGATCTCGGTGGAGCAGGCGACGGAGGCACGGCGCCGCATCGCCGAGGCGGGACTGTCCGACGCGATCGAGATCCGCCTGCAGGACTACCGGGAGATCCCCGACGGCCCGTTCGACGCGATCAGCTCCGTCGGCATGGTCGAGCACGTCGGCCGGGCGATGCTGCCGACCTACTTCGCCAGCCTGTACGGGCTGCTGCGCCCCGGCGGCCGGCTGCTCAACCACGGCATCTCCCTGCCCGGCGACCCGGCGGGCGCGGGACGCGGCCGCCCGCACCTCGGGCCGGTGCCGCTGCCGAAGGGCCGGGACTTCCTGCGCCGCTACGTGTTTCCCGACGGGGAGCTGCACGAGATCGGGCTCATGACCTCGCTGACGCAGGCCGCCGGCTTCGAGGTCCGCCACGTCGAGAACCTGCGCGAGCACTACGCGCTGACCCTGCGCGCCTGGGTGCGCCGCCTGGAGGAGGACTGGGACACCGCCATCCGGCTGGCCGGCGCGGGCCGCGCGCGGGTGTGGCGGCTGTACATGGCGGGCTCGGCGCTCAGCTTCGAGTCCGGCCAGACCCAGATCCACCAGACGCTGGCCGTCCGCCCCGACGCCGGCCGCTCCGGCCAACCCCTGCGCCCCCACTACGACTC
>NZ_FZMO01000174.1 GCF_900197875.1 Frankia canadensis
GCGTCCACCATCTCCACCTCCGCGCCGCTGGACTTCCCACCCCCGCAGGGCCTGCGCGAACGCGGCACCGTCGTCGTCGTACCCGGGCGCGGCGAGAGCGCCGCGACCTACCGCCGGCTGGGCGCCCGCCTCGCCGCCGACGCCTACCGCATCCGCGTTCTGCCCGCCCCGCCGGCCCTCCCGGCCCAGACCCTGTCGGGTACGCCGGGGTCGGGCCCGGCGGGGATCCTCGGCCCGCTCGCGGACGCGCTGTCCGCCGCGGTCACCGGCATCGGCGACGGCCCGGCGCGCCCGCTTGTGCTGGTCGGCGCGGACAGCGGGGCCGCCGCGCTCGCCGCGCTGGTGGCGACGGCACCGCCGGACGCCGCCTGGTGGCCCGACGCCGTCGTCCTCGCCGGGCTGCCCGGCCACGGCTCGCGGCTCGCGGCCGACGACTGGGCGCAGGAACTCGACGCCCGCACCCACTGCCCGGTGCACCGCGAGACGCTCGCCGACGATCCGGCGACGCGGCCCGGCATGCTCGCCGACGCGCTGCCCGACACGCTGCTCGACCTCGCCTACGGCAGCACGGCCCCCGTGCCGGCGCTGCTGCTCACCGGCGACACCGATCCGCTCGCCGACCGCGACGCGCTTCGCCGGCTGGCCAAGTCCCTGCCCGTCGCGCGCCTCGCCGTCGTACGCGGCGGGCATCGCGACGTCCTCAACGATCTGCAGCACCGTTCGGTGGCCGCCGAGGTCGTCGGCTTCCTGGAGGCGCTGCGCGCCGCCCCGCCGCTCGTCCCGTCGATCACAGTGGAGTCCAGCGCATGGTGAGTCCGCCGCGGGTCTTCGATCCCCGCCGGCTGCGCAACGTCTTCGGCGTCTTCCCCTCCGGGGTGGCCGCGGTCGCCGCGCTCGTCGACGACGCTCCCGTCGGCCTGGTGGTGAGTTCGTTCACCTCCGTGTCCCTGGACCCGCCGCTGGTCTCGCTGTGCGTCGCGCACACCTCCGGCACCTGGCCGGTGCTGGCCCGCGCGCCGCGGCTCGGTCTGAGCATCCTGTCCGCCGAGCAGGAGCGGGCCGGCCGCCAGCTCTCCGGCCGGGCCGCGGACCGTTTCGCCGAGCTGCGCTGGCGCGCGACCGCGGACGGCGCCATCCTGCTCGACGGTGCCAGCGGCTGGCTGGAGACCAGTGTCGACCAGCAGGTCCGCGCCGGCGACCATGACATCGTCGTGCTGCGTGTCCACGACCTGGACGCCGACCACGACGTGAGCCCGCTCGTCTTCCACGCCAGCCAGTTCCGCCGCCTCGAACGCTGACCCCGGCGAGCACCGCCGAGGACGTCGTCCGGCGATCACCAATGCGCCGGCGATCGGCGCCGTCATCCCGCGCACCGCGTACGCCCGCTCGCGGGAATCAGGCTCGCAGGTCGGTCGCGGACTGAGTCCAGACGTCGACCTCGCGGTCGAGCAGCGGGTTGTGGATCCGGCGGGTGGGACGCAGGCCGAGCTTGCCGGCGACGCGCTGGGAGCGGGCGTTCTCCGGGTGGATCACGGAGATGAGGTCCGGCAGGCCGAGGCGCTCGAACGCGTCGTCGCGGGCGGCCCGCGCGGCCTCGGTGGCCAGGCCCCGTCCCCAGGCCGCCCGGCACAGCCGCCAGCCGAGTTCCGGGCGTGAGCCGGCCGCCGCCAGGAACGGTGGGACGTGTGCCAACCCGGCGAAGCCGAGGACCTCTCCAGCATGGTCGGGCTCGTGGGACTCCAGAATCCAGGGCCCGTAACCGTGCTCCTGCCAGTGTTGGACCATGCGGCCGAGGAACGCCTCGACGGTGGCGGGATCGACGGGGCGGTTGAGGTAGCGCGCGACCTGCGGGTCGCGGTTCATCTCCGCGATGGCGGCCTCGTCCTCGGGCCGCCACCGGCGCAGCAGCAGCCGGGGCGTGCTGAGCGCCTCCACCTGCGGAAAATGGGTCATGTCCTCCCTTTCCGGGTCGCGTCCCGCGTCGTGACCTTCGCGGTCGTTGTCGCGCGGCTGGTCGTGGCAGCGTGATGGCATTGTCGCAGCGGCCCGTGTCGCGAACAGGGTGACAAACCGGACGCGGCGCGCGGCGCTCGCGACACGGTGCCGCTGTCCTCTGCGCGCTCTTCCCCGCCACGGGAAGTCCGCCTGATCGTCGGCTTTCTGGTCGACGCTGACGCCAGAGATGATCACGGAGTCCGGCTCGTTGACTGATCGTTGATTCTTATCGGTGTGATCGTGGATTCGCGTTGGACGGGAGGGAGAATCCCGCTCATCCTGATGGACATGCTTGGGAATCGGGCGGAGGGTCGGCGCCCACGATGGGCGCTCACCCGCCGGCGGTTCCTCGACTACGGGATCATCGCCTCCGCCTGCTGTCGTCCTCGCTGATCGAGCCGGCCGCCCCCCACGCGCCGGGCGCGCCCCGCAGTGCGTGCCTCATCCCGCTCCCGCGCCCGCGCCCCCGGCCGCCTCGGCCGGCGCCGTCGTGCCGCCACCCGCCTACCGCCGCCGGGCGTCCACCGGACCGAAAGGATCAGCCATGTCCGATCCCGCCGCCATCCCCGCGACCGCCGCCATCCCCGCGACCGCCGCGATTCCCGCGACCGCGTCGCCGACGGTCGAGTTCATCAGCCTGTCCCACCTGAACCCCTCGACCGAGCTCAACCCGGTGTCCACCCGAGGCATCGATCTGGCGTACTTCCGGACCTACGTGCGGTCGCTGGAGGAGGCCGGCTTCGACTACACGCTGCTGCCGTACGGGTCGAACAGCGCGGACTCGTTCGTCGTCGCCTCCGCGGTCGGGCAGCTCACCGAGCGGCTGCGCCCCATCGTCGCGCTGCGGCCGAACACCGCCTTCCCGCTCGTGGCCGCGCAGCAGCTCGCCACCCTCGACCAGCTCACCGAGGGACGCGCGGTGGTGCACCTCATCTCCGGCGGCAGCGACGTCGAGCAGGCCCGCCAGGGCGACTACCTGCCCAAGGACCGCCGCTACGCGCGCACCGCGGAGTTCATCGACCTGCTGCGCCGGGCCTGGACCGAGACCGCGCCGTTCAGCCATGACGGCGAGTTCTACCGCTTCGACGAGTTCGGTCCGGGCTTCGCGCCCTACGGCGCGACCATCCCGATCTCGATCGGCGGCCAGTCCGACGCGGCCTTCGAGGTCGGCGGGGCCAAGGCGGACATCTTCAGCTTCTGGGGTGAGCCCCTGGCGGACCTGCGCGGCGAGATCGACCGGGTGAACGCGCTCGCGGACGCCGCCGGCCGGGCCGAACGGCCGCGCATCTGGGTGACCTTCCGGCCGATCATCGCCCGGACGGACGAGCTGGCCTGGCGCAAGGCGTACGAGTACGTCACCCGCATCGAGCGGACCTATCAGGCCGGCGGCGCGCGCCGGTTCGTCGGCCCGGGCGGTCCGCAGAACGTCGGCTCGCAGCGGGCCCTCGACTTCGCCGCGAGGGGCGAGGTCTACGACCGGGCCCTGTGGACCCGCACGGCGGCCGCGACCGGGGGGCTCGGCGCCTCGACCGCGCTGGTCGGCAGCCCGGAGACGGTGGCCGCCGCAATCCTCGACTACGTCGACCAGGGCGCGAGCCTGGTCTCGATCCGCGGCTACGACACCCTGGCCGACGCGGTCGACTACGGGCGGTACATCCTGCCGCTTGTCCGCCAGGAGATCGCGCACCGCGAGGCCACCGGGCGCCGCGGCACCCTGCAGGAGCAGCACCCGGGGGCGCTCGCCCCCGGCTTCGACGCCGCGGTGGCCGCCGGAGCGCACTGAGCCCGCCTGACAGCCCCGCCTCTGACAGCCCCCCGTCTGAGAGCCCCGTCTGACACCCGCCTGAGAGTCCGCCGCTCGTCTCGTCGATCACAGTGGAGTGCAGCGCATGGTGAGTCCGCCGCAGGTCTTTGATCCCCGCCGGCTCCGGCACGTGTTCGGGGCGTTCCCATCCGGGGTGGCCGCGGTGGCCGCCGTGGTCGACGGAGCCCCGGTCGGGCTGGTGGTGAGCTCGTTCACGTCCGTCTCGCTGGATCCGCCGCTGGTGTCGGTGTGTGTCGCGCACACCTCCGGCACCTGGCCGGTGCTGGCGGGGGCGCCGCGGCTGGGGTTGAGCATCCTGTCCGCCGAGCAGGAGCGCCACGGCCGCCAGCTCGCCGGCCGGTCCGTCGACCGCTTCGCCGAGCTGAGCTGGCGTGCCACCGACGACGGCGCGGTGCTGCTCGACGGCGCCAGCGGCTGGCTGGAGACGAGCGTCGACCAGCAGGTCCGCGCGGGCGATCACGACATCGTCGTGCTGCGCGTTCACGACCTGGACGCGGACCACGACATCAGCCCCCTCGTCTTCCACGCCAGCCAGTTCCGCCGCATCGAACGCTGACGGCGCGGGCACGCCGGCGGCCCGCCCACACCCCCGCGTCGGCCCGCCCCAGGTGGCCTGGCATCAGGTAGTGGAAGTGGCGTAGCTCACGATGTATAAACATCAACACGATTCTTGTGATGGTGATGACGGCCGTTCCTCCAGAGGGGCAGGTGGCGGCGGTCCGCGAGGGTGGGACGGCACGACGGGGTGCCGCCGCCCGCCCGGCCGGGCCACGCGGGCGCCACCTTCGTGCCTGTGCGCGACGCGCAGCTCCCGGCGGGACGGACGACGGAGGGATGTGACCCCATGTCCGGGATCTGCGCGGGACTGACCGTCGTCGAGGTGGGATCGGGGAGCGTCGCCGCCTCGATCGCGGGAATGGTGCTCGCGGACGCCGGGGCGCGCCTCGTGAAGGTCGAGCCACCCGCCGGCGACACGCTGCGCGGCCGCAATCCCAGCGGGTTCCTCGTGTGGAACCGGGGCAAGGACAGCGTCGTCGCCGACCTGCGTGAACGCGACGGCCGCGAGCGGTTACGCCGGCTCGCGGCGAGCGCCGACGTCGTCATCGAGGCTCTGGCGCCGGGGCGCGCGGACGGCTGGGGGGTCGGCGCAGGGGACCTGCGCGCGCTCAACGCCCGTCTCGTGCACTGCTCGATCACCGCCTTCGGACGCACCGGCCCCTACGCGCGGGTGAAGGGACGCGACGAGCTGGTCGCCGCCAAGCTCGGCCTGTGGTCGCGCGGAGCGTTCGGGTTCCGCGACGGACCGCAGATGTACCCGGTCGCCTGGCCCAGTTTCGGTGCGGCGATGCAGTCGGTGGCCGGCGTGCTCGGCGCGCTGCTCGTGCGCGAGCGGACCGGGCGGGGACAGCGCGTCGACGCGACGCTGTTCGCCGGCCTGGACCCGCTCGACTACTTCGTCGCCACGGTCGTGCAGCTGACGGCCAAGCGGGGCGAGAAGCCGTCGGGGGATGCCCGGTCGGCGATCTCGGCGAGTCGCTACGGCGTGCTGGTCGCCACGAAGGACAGCCGCTTCATCCAGACCTCGACGATGCTGGGCCACCAGGCGCGGGCGCTGTGCGAGGCCGCGGGGATCCTCGACATCGTCGAGGCCGACGCCCGGTTCGCGGGCATGCCGACCTTCGCCACCGCCGAGATCGCCCAGGAGTGGGAGGACCTGCTGCTGGCGGCCTTCCGGTCCCGCGACCTCGAGCACTGGATGCCCCGTCTGCTCGCGAGCCCCGACATCGCCTTCGAGGTGTCACGCACGCCGGAGCAGGGCCTGGACCATCCGCAGATCGTGCACAACGGCGACGTCATCACCATCGACGACCCGTGGCTCGGTCCGGTGCGCGAGGTCGGCCCGATCGGGCACTTCTCCGCGACGCCGATGGACCCGCGCCGGTCCGCCCCCGCCCTCGGCGAACCCGCCGCCTGGGCCCCCGACGACAACGCCGAGGCCGAGCCGGCAGCCCCGGCCACCTCTCCCATGCCGGCCGGCGGGGCGGTCCCGGCTGGCGTCACCGCCGCGGCTGGTGGGGGCGTCGCGGCTGGTGGTGACGGGTACGGTGGTGACGGGGACGGTGGCGCGGGTGGGCCTGATGCCAACCCACAGGCGCCGCCGTTCGCGGGTACGACCATCGTCGAGTTCGGCTACTTCTACGCCATGCCCTACGCGACGGTGATGCTGGCCGAGCTCGGCGCCCGCGTCATCAAGATCGAGGACGGCGCAGGTGACCCGCACCGGATGTCCTTCGGCCCCGAGGTCGCCACGGCGAAGACCACGGCGGGCAAGGAAAGTCTGTCGGTGAACCTGCGCAGCGAGGAGGGCCGTCGCGTCGCGCACCGCCTCATCGCGACCGCCGACGTGTTCGTCACCGGCTTCCGCAGCGGCGTCGCCGAGCGTCTCGGCCTCGGCGAGAAGGAGCTGCGCGCGCTGAACCCCCGGCTGCTCTACGTCCACGCCGCCGGCTACGGCACCGAGGGCCCCTACGCCCATCGGGCGCTGTACGCGCAGGCCGCGCAGGCCGTCGGCGGCAGCTTCGGCCGGCAGGTCGGGCACTGGACCGAGCCGTCCCGCAGCCTCGACATGTCCGTCATCGAGCTGCAGGCCATCGTCATCCCGCGCCTCGGGCAGGTCGTCGACGGCGACTCCAACGCCGCCCTCTCCCTGCTCGCCGCCCTCGCGCTGGGTATCTACCACCAGCGGCGCACCGGCATCGGCCAGCGCCTGAACACCTCGATGATCGCCGCGAACGCCTTCGCCTACAGCGACGACTTCTGTACCTACGCCGACAAGCCTCCCGCCCCGATCGTCGACGAGGAGGCGTGGGGTACCTGCGCGCTGGGCCGCTGCTACCCGGCCGCCGCCGGCTCCTACGTCTGCCTGGTCGTGCGGTCCGAACCGGAACTGCGCGCGCTGTTCGCCGAGCTCGGCCTGCCCGCGCCGGACGACGACGCGCGCTTCGCCACCGCGACCGCCCGCGCCGAGCACGACGACGTGCTCGCCGCCCTGCTCGCCGAGCGTTTCGCCGAGCGCCCGGCCGCCGAGTGGGAGCGCGCCCTGGTGGCGGCCGGCGTCGGCTGCGTGGAGGCGGACCTGCGCGGGCATGCCATCGTGACCAGCTTCGACGCCAGGCTGCGCGACGCCGGCCTGACCACCGTCTACGCGCATCCGCTGTTCGGTGACCTGGTCAGGGCGGCACCGTGCGTCACCTTCTCCGAGACGCCGAGCCGGCTTGGCGTGCCCTGCGTGCGCGGCGAGAACAACCACGCCCTGCTCGCCGAGCTCGGCCACACCGCCGACGAGATCGCCCGCCTCGAGCACGCCGGTGCCGTCGTCCCGAGCACGATCGACTGACCGGGAAACGTAGCGTGCAGCGCGGGTCGCGGTGCCTACCCGCCGGCGGCCACCGGGTGGATGCTGGAGATCAGCTCCGGTAGGCCGAGGCGTCCGAAGGCGTCGTCGCGGGCGGCCCCATCGTCGCAGGCATGCTCGTCGTCGCAGGCATGCTCGTCGTCGTGGGCGTGCTTGTCGTCGTGGGCGTGCTTGTCGTCGTGGGCGTGCTCAGCGACAGGCGGGCTCCGTGCCATCGGCGCCGGATCCAGCGGTCGTGGCTGACGAGGACGATCGCGCCGGGGTAGGCGTCGAGCGCGGACTCCAGTTCGTCGACGAGGGCGAGGGACAGATGGTTGGTGGGCTCGTCGAGGAGCAGGACGTCGACGGGATCGCGCAGCACCTGGGCGAGGGCGAGCCGCTGGCGCTGGCCGGCGGACGCCCGCGCGACCGGCACCGCGAGCTGGTCGGGCGTGAACAGGCCAAAGGCGAGCAGCGCCTGGGCGTGCTCGGCCGGACCGCCGGCCCGGCCACGGGCGAACGCGGCGAGCAACGTGTCGTCCGGGCGGGCGTGGGCGACCTGCTGGGGGAGATAGCCGATCGTGCCCCGCCGGGTGAGCTGGCCCTCGTCGGGGCGCAGCTCCCCGGCCAGCAGCCGCAGCAGGGTGGTCTTGCCCGCGCCGTTGGCCCCGTCGACGAGCACCCGCTCGCCGGCGCCGACGGTGAGGTCGGTCGGTGCCAGCCGCCCGGCGACCGTCACGCCGACGGCCTGCACCAGGGTCCCGGATGCCGGCGCGTTCGCCGCGGCGGTGGACGGCGACGGCCCGGCGCCGGCCGCTGTTCTCGGACGTTGGCCCGGCGGGCCGTACTGGGTCGGGTGGCCGTGCCGGCCCGGCAGGCCGTGGTGGGCCGGGTGGGCGTGCTGGGTCGGCAGGGTGAAGCGCAGGGGTGCGGGCG
>NZ_FZMO01000263.1 GCF_900197875.1 Frankia canadensis
ACCCAACCCCCCGATGCCACCCAAAGCCGGCAGCCCACCACTTTACGTGGCAGAACCAGCCCGCCGGCAACGGCCCAACCCTCGCCGCGACGCCTCCGCCCCCGCGCACTCCCACCTGCCAGGCCCAGCACGTCGCCCGCTGCCAGGTGCCAGGTGCCCCAGGTGCCCCAGGTGCCCCAGGTGCCCCAGGTGCCCCAGGTGCCCCAGGTGCAGTGAGCCTGGCACTCGTGTGAGGCCACGTCCTATGATCCGTCCTATGCCGAGTATGAGCGTGTCGGTGCGGGCGGAGACGCTGGAGGCGGCGCGGGCCGAGGCCGCCGCGGCCGGGTTGACCCTGTCCGCCTGGGTCGACCGGACGCTGTCCGAAGCGGTGTGGACGCGGCGGTTCGCCCGCCAGCAGGAACGCAACGCCGCTCTCGGTATCACCGCCGAGTACCTGGGCGACGAGTTCGTCCACCTCGAGGCACTGCGGCGCCGTGCGGCAGGGTGAGGTGTGGGCGCGGGCTGACGCTCCCGCGCACGCGCTGATCGTGTCCGCCGACATGTACAACGACGCGAACACCGGCCGGGTCGTGGTCTGCCCGGTCGTGCCAGGCGAGCCGCTGCCGTTCGACGACTACGCCGCCGACGTCGGGATCACCCTCCCGGTGCCGGGGACGGTGCTGCCCGAACTCGTCGGGTGGATGCCTGCGTCAGGCCTGTCGCGCCGGCTCGGCGCCGTGTCGCCCGAAGCCTGGCAGCGCGCCGACCGGATCCTCCGCCGCGTCCTCGGCCACTGACGACGCCGCTCCTGGGCCGCCCGCCCGTCCTCGCACGGGTGGCGCGGGTGTCAGAAGAGGGTGGGAGGCGCGGGAGTCATGGCGCCCTCGATGACAAGCATCCGCCGTTTCGTCCCGATTCCGCCCGGCGCCGAGAAGCCGCCCATCGCCCCACCGGCGGCCAGTACCCGGTGACACGGGACGACGATCGGCACCGGATTGCGCCCCAGCGCCCGCCCCACGGCCTGGGCCGCGCCGGGTATCCCGAGCTGGGCCGCGACCTCCCCGTAGGTGAGCGTCCGCCCCGGCGGGATCGCGCGAGCCACCTCGTACACCCGTCGGTGAAACGCGGGCACGCCCGTCAGGTCAACGCGCACATCAGCCAGATCATCCGGGACGCCGTCCAGCAGCCCGATCATTCTGGCGATCGCCTCCGCCACCTCTGCCGGCGGACCGCCCGCCGCGCCCGCAGCCCCATCGCCTGACGCCCCATCGCACGACGCGTCGGCCGGCCCGGTGCCCGGCGACGCCGCGACGACGTCCCGACGAAGAAGCGCCAGAGTCGCCGCGTCGGTCCCAGCCGGCAACGCGACAGCGACCAGACCGTCAGCGCCCCAGGCAACCCCACACCTGCCGACAGCCGTGTCGAACAGCGCCGTCCCGCCCCCAGCCATACCTCCATCCTGCCTGACAGGGCACGAGGGCGAAGGCCAGGGAAGCCGGTACAGAGGCTGCTGGGTCAGTGAGCCAGCGCCGATGGCGCCGGGCCTACCTACGGACACGGCGTCGGTCCGCAAGTGTGCGAGGATTGTGGACGTGACCCGTGTTGTTCACGTGCCCTACGCCATCGAGCAGGACGAAGACGGCGTCTGGTGCGCTTCGGCTCAACTCCGCCCAGGTGTTGGGGCGGTCGGCGACGGCCCGACCCGGGAAGCGGCCCTCGAGGACCTGCGCGCAGCCTTGGAGGTGCTGCTGGCAGAGGTCGGCCCACCCGATGAACTGACGCTTACCCTCAATGTCGCCTGATGCCGCCAGGCATCCCGTCAGTACCAGGTGCGAAGGTCGTTGCCGCGTTTGAGCGAGCTGACTTCACCGTGGCGCGCATCAGTGGAAGTCACCACGTCCTGCGCCACCCGGACGGCAGGACCGTAGTCGTGCCCGTTCACGCGGGTAAGGATCTTCCCAAAGGGACTCTTCGCAACATCCTGTCCATTGCCGGCATGACTGTCGAAGAGCTGCGGTCGCTGTTGTGACGCGATGCCGGTGGCCGACCCGGCGTCCTCGCTGAGGATGGCCGGGTCGGCCGTCGGGCGTCGGCTCGACGGGGCGTCAGGCCTGGGCGGGCAGGACGTGGTCGCCGCGCTTGTCGGTGGAGAGGTCCAGGGAGCAGATGTAGGCGTCGTGGGTCTCGCACTTCACCATGTCGGGGCGCTCGTAGTCCTGCTGGCAGACGTGGCAGGTGAGGGTTTCGCCCGACGGGTTTCCGTGCTCGTCGTACATCGGCAGGTCGATGCCGTCGTCCGTGCGCCGCAGGTAGTACTTCCCCTTGGTGGCGACGGCCAGGATCGGCGGCAGGACGAGGGCGAGGACGATCGCCACCAGCGGCGAATACGGCTTCAGGCCGGAGCCCAGGCCGCCGTAGAAGTCGATGATGGAGATACCGGCGGCCAGCAGCATCGCGCCGAAGCCGACCGGGTTGACGGCGTAGAGCATCCCGCGGCGGAACTCGGGCTGGCGCGGCGAGATCTTCAGCAGGTACTTGTTGAACACGATGTCGGAGGCGACGGCCACCACCCAGGCCATGCCACAGTTGGCGTAGAAGGCGAGGATCGTGTTCAGAAAGCTGAACATGTCAGCCTCCATCAGGATCACGGCGACGAGCAGGTTGAAGCCGAGGAAGACGAGCCGTCCGGGGTAGGTCTTCGTGACGCGGGTGAACGAGTTCGTCCAGGCGAGCGAGCCGGAGTACGCGTTCGTCACGTTGATTTTGATCTGGCTGATGACGACGAGCGCGACGGCGAGGGCCAGCGCCGCCCAGTGCGGCAGCAGGTCCTGGTAGATCTCCAGGAACTGGTGCACCGGCTGGTTGGCCACGCCCGCGCCGTCCGCGACGTTCGCGATGATGTAGACGGCCAGGAACATGCCGATGATCTGCTTGATGGCGCCGAAGAACACCCAGCCCGGCCCGGCCAGCACCATCGCGGTCCACCAGCGGCGCGAGTTCTCCGGCGTGCGCGGCGGCATGAAGCGCAGATAGTCGATCTGCTCGGCGATCTGGGCGATCAGCGACAGGCAGACGCCGGCGGCGAGGAACACCGAGCCGAGGTCGAATCCGCCCTTGCCGTCCTGGCCGCCGTAGTCGAAGAACGTGTTCACCGAGCCGGGGTGGCGGATCAGCAGGTAGGCGAACGGCAGCACCATCAGCACCAGCCACAGCGGCGTCGTCCACAGCTGCAGCGTCGAGAGCAGCTTCATGCCGTAGACCACGAGCGGGAAGATGACGAGCGTGGACGTCGCGTAGCCGACCCACAGGGGAATGTGCAGGCCCAGTTTCAGGCCCTGCGCCATGATCGATCCCTCGAGCGCGAAGAAGATGAACGTGAACGACGCGAAGATCACGTTCGAGACGACCGAGCCGTAGTAGCCGAAGCCGCTACCCCGGGTGATCAGGTCGAGGTCCAGGTTGTAACGGGCCGCGTAGTAGGCCAGCGGGAAACCGGTCAGGAAGATGACGACGGCGAAGACGGCGATGCCCCACAGGGCGTTCGTCGTGCCGTAGGAGATTCCGATGTTCGCCCCGATGGCGAAGTCCGCGAGATAGGCGATGCCGCCGAGCGCCGAGATCGCGACCATACCCGTGCCCCACCGCCGGTAACTGCGCGGCGCGAACCGGAGCGTGTAGTCCTCCAGCGTCTCCTTCGCGGACCCGGCCCCGGGCGGGGAGCCGGCCGCGGGCGGGGAGCCGGCCGCGGGCGGGGAGCCGGCGTCGGAGCCGGGTTGAAGGGCGGTGGGATCGTGTGGGGGGCTGACCGTGCTCATCGCGGGCTGCCTTTCTGCGGGCGCGGGTCCGAGTCCGCCGGCGCGCCAGCGGGCCGCCGCCGACACCGGCGGCGCCCCGGACGGGCAGGCGACGGGGGCAACGCTGACCCCTGCCGAGCAGCCAACATCCGCCTGCTAAGCAACCACCAAGCACCGGCCAAGTGCCGCCCGTCCCCCACCAGAACCGGATCCGAGCGGGTCCGAGCCCAGAGCCGGGTCCGAGCCCGCGTCGGGCCGTCGGACGTGAATCGTGGGCGGCCGGGAGGGATCCCGCGCGGACTATCCGAGGGCGCGTAGGGCCACCGCGACGCGCTCATGTTCGGTGACGATGGCGGCGATGAGGTCGCGCGGCCCAGAACTCATCCTGCCGGCGACTCCGTGGCCACGCGCCGTCGAACCGACCTCGCCGGCGCGGCCGAGAGCTGCGCCTGCCTCGGCCTGCTGGCACAGCAGGACCAGGTCGGTGGCACCGAAGGTGGCGCCGAGCCCCTTCAGGGTGTGCGCGGCACGGTGCGCCGGCCCCGGATCGGAGCGGGCCGCGGACAGCGCCTCCAGCAGCACCGGCGCGTCGACGAGGAAGTCGGCGATGAGGCCGGACAGGGTGGTCGCGTTCCCGCCGACGAGCTCGCGCAGCTGGTCGAGTGCCTCCGGATCCAGGACGGATCGGCCACCCCGCGGGCGCGCCCGGGCCAGTGCGGCGACGAGGTCGGCGGTGACCAGAGGCTTGGTGAGGTAGTCGTCCATGCCCGCCGCGAGGCACGCCTCCCGCGCGCCGGGCTGGGCATTCGCGGTGAGCGCGATGATCCAGGGACCGCACCCGCCGAAGTGGGCCCGAATCCGGCGAGTCGCCGCCAGACCGTCGAGGTCGGGCATCTGGACGTCCATGAGCACGACGTCGTAGCGCCCGCGCCACACCGCGGCGACCGCCTCGGCTCCGCCCGTCACCAGATCGGCCCGATGACCGAGCCTGTCGAGCTGGAGAAGTACGAGCCGCTGGTTCACCGCGTGATCGTCGACGACCAGTATCCGCAACGCCTCGGCCCCGCCGGTCGCCCTTTCCCGAGGCTCACGCTCAGCCGCCGGGCTCGCCGACGCCGAGCTGACCGACGCGGGGCTGACCGACGCGGGGCTCGCTGCCTGGGCGTTCGCCGTGGTGGTGTCGAGGGTGGCCCGCGAGGCGGCTACGACGGGAGGGGCCTGGGTCGTGGTCATCGCGCGGAAGAGGGGGGCTGGGCGGAGC
>NZ_FZMO01000123.1 GCF_900197875.1 Frankia canadensis
GGGTGCGGCGGGCGGGGAGACGCCGGCCCAGGCGGTCGACGAGGGCGCGGCCACCGCGCTGGAGGCGGCCCACGCCGCCGGGGCGCGGGGCGACCTGGCCGGCATCTACGACCACATCATCGACAACCGCGGGGAACGCCTGGCCGCGGCCGTTCTGGCGCTCGCCGCCCCCGGCGCCCTGCCGGCGCTCGTGCACTGCAGTGCCGGCAAGGACCGCACCGGCCTGGTCATCGCGCTCGTCCTCGACCTCGCTGGCGTGCCGACCGACGTCATCGCCGAGGACTTCGCGCTCACCGCCCGCTACCTGGACGGGGAGGCCGGCGCGGCCGTGCGGCGCCTGTCGGCGCACATGTCGCCCGACGGCGCCGAACTGCCCGAGTCCGTGATGGCCTGCCCGCCCGAACTCATCGTGCGCTCGCTGGAACGCGTCCGGTCCCGCCACGGCGACAGCCGCGGCTACCTGCTCGCGCACGGCACCACCCCGCACGCCCTCGACCGTCTCGTCGACGCCCTCGTCCAGCCCGTCGACCTCTGAACGAGCCGACCTCCGAACGAGCCGACCGCTGACGAGCCGACGGCTCGGAGAAGTGAAGGGACGACCATGATCACCCTGCTCGACCCCGCCGCCCACACCCCCAGCCACATCCTGATCCAGATCAGCGACACCCATATCGTCCGCCCGGGACAGCTGCTGCACGGCAAGGTCGACACGGCCGCCACGCTGTCGACCGTCTTCGGCCAGCTGGAGGCGTCCGCGCTGAAGATCGGCGCGATCCTGCTCACCGGCGACCTCGCCGACACCGGCGACCTGCTCGCCTACCAGCGGCTGCGTGAGCTGGTGGAGCCCGCTGCGGCGCGGATGGGGATCCCGGTCCTGTACGGCATGGGCAACCACGACGCCCGCGGGCCGTTCCGGGCGGGCCTGTTCGGCGCCGAGCCGACGACGGAACCCCACGACCTCGTCCACTGGGTCGGCGACCTGCGCGTCATCGTCATGGACAGCACCGAGCCCGGGCAGCACGGCGGTTTCCTCAGCGACGCCCAGCTGCGTTGGCTCGCCGACGAGCTGGCCACCCCGGCGCCCGCCGGCACTGTGCTGGCCCTGCACCACCCGCCGGTGCCGTCGCCGATCGCGATGGTCAACTCGCTGCTGCTCGCCGAGCCGGAGAAGCTCGCCGAGGTCATCGTCGGCAGCGACGTCAAGATCATGGTGGCCGGACACTCGCACCACGCGTCCGCCGGTGTGCTCGGCGGGGTGCCCGTCTGGGTGGCCGGAGCCTCCGCCTACCGGGCCAACACGCTGGGTCCGGCGGACCGGATGACCGGCCTGGTCGGCGGCGAGTACACCCGTATCGACGTCTACCCGTCGGGGGCGGTGGCGACGAGCGTGCCGATCGCCCCGTCCGAGGTGCTCTACGACCTCGGCGTCGACGACCTCGCCCGGCTCGCCGACGAGTACAGCGCCGCCGCAGGACACGACGCCGCCAGGGAACACGACGCCGCCAGGGAACACGACGCCGCCACGGAACACGACGCCGCCGTCTCCGCCTGAGCGGCCAGGCCGGCCGGCGTGGCCGGCGCCAGCACCCTCCGGAAGGAATGTTCAGACGTGTTCGTCGAGTTCGCGCCCGGCGGCGCCGTGGTGCTGCCGGGCGGCGGGGTGACGGTGACGCCGGGCGGCGCAGCCGCGATGCCGGCCGGGCGGGGCCAGGCGGCGCGCCCAGCGCTCGCCCGGCGGGTGCTGGCCGCGCTGCCGCCGTACCTCTACCTGCTGCCCGGCCTCGCCTGCCTGGTCGTGTGGACCTACAAGCCGATCATCGAGGCCGTCCAGCTGTCCTTCTACCACTGGAACCTGCTGCCGACGTCGCCGCGGACCTACGTCGGCCTGGAGAACTACCGTCGGGTGTTCAGCCTGCCGCAGCTGCGCGGCGCCGCGACGAACACCCTGTGGTACATCCTCGGCCTGCTGCCGTTCTCCATCGTGGTGCCGACGGTGATCGCGCTCACCATCCGCGACCTCGGCGACCGGGCCCGCTCGGTGTACCGGGCGCTGATCTTCCTGCCGATCCTGGTGGCGCCGGTCGCCACGGCCGCGGTGTGGCGCTGGCTGCTGGACCCGCGGGGCCTCGTCAACCAGGCGCTCGGCCTCGGCCATTACAACTGGCTGCGCGAGGAGAACACCGCGCTGCTGTCGATCCTCGCGATCTGCGCCTGGCAGATCGTCGGATTCGCCACCCTCGTCGTCTCGGCCGGCCTCACCGGCATCAGCGCGGACTACGGCGAGGCGGCGCAGATGGACGGCGCGTCCCGCTGGCAGGCGACCCGGTGGGTGACGCTGCCGCTGCTGCGCTCGACGTTGCTGTTCATGCTGCTGATGACGGTGCTGCTGTCCGCGCAGTGGACCTTCCCGCTCATCGACGTGCTCACCCAGGGCGGGCCGGCGGACTCGTCCACCAACGTCTACTACCTGCTCTGGGACTTCGGGTTCCGCAGCCTGGACTCGGGGCTCGCGTCCGCGGCCGGCATCGCGTTCTTCGTGGTCTTCGCGGCGGTGGCGGCGGTCCTGGTGCGTCTCGCCGACCGCTACAGCTTCGCCGACAACTGATCCGCTGATCCGCTGATCCGCCAGAGAGCCTGAGAGGACACGCACGATGAGCAGTCCGGGGACCTCCCGCGGGCGGACCGCCGCCAGCCATGCCCTGCTGGCGGTGCTGAGCCTGGTCAGCCTCTTCCCGGTGTACTGGATGTTCGCGAGCGCGTTCCGCGAGCGCGGCGACACCTTCGACCAGTCGCTGGTGCCCTGGCCGCTCAGCCTCGGCAACTACCGGTACGTCTTCGACAGCCTCGACGTGGCCGGGCTGCTCGCCAACACCCTGGTCGTCGCGGGCGTCACCGCCGCCGGCCAGCTGATGGTGTGCCTGCTCGCCGCCTACGCCTTCGCCGCCTGGGACTTCCGCGGCCGCTCGGTGCTGTTCATGGCGTTCGTCGCGACGTGGCTCATCCCGTTCCAGGTCACGATGGTGTCGAACTACCTGGTGCTCTCGAACCTGGGGCTGCTGAACACGCTTGCCGGTGTGATCGTGCCCAACCTGTGTTCGGCCCTGGCCGTCATCATGCTGCGCCAGCACATGCAGGCGTTCCCCCGGGAACTGCTCGACGCCGCCCGGATGGACGGGCGCGGATCCTGGACGACCCTGTGGACGGTCGTGGTGCCGAACCTGCGCCCGGCGCTCGCGTCCCTGTCGATCCTGCTGTTCATCTCCGCCTGGAACGACTACTTCTGGCCGGCGCTGGTCCTGCAGCGGGCCAACTCGGTGGTGCAGCTCGGCATCCGCGGCTACCTCACCGCCGAGGGCGACGACTGGGGTGCGGTGATGGCCGCCTCCGGCCTCGCCTGCCTGCCGATCCTCGCCCTGTACCTCGCGATGCAGCGCCAGATCATCGACGCCTTCGTCCGCTCCGGCCTGCGTTGAGCCAGCCCATGGTCATGGGCTGTCGGGCAGCGGTGGGGGCCAGGCGACGGGGGGAAGGGCGGCCAGTTCCAGCGCCTGCGACAGCGGGACGGCCTCGCCGCGGGCCCGCGCCGCGGCGAACGCCGGCTCGCCGAGGCCGGCCCGGGCAGCCGCCTCGACGCGGGCGAGGTCACGGTCGCCGGTCCGGCTGATCAGCCCGCAGGCGCCGAGGAGCTCGGCGGCGTGGTCCGCCTCGCCCTCGCACAGCGCCAGGTCGGCGACGGCGACGAGCACCTTGGCGGTGATCGGGGCGTCGGTGGAGCGGACCGCCTCGCCCAGCGCGGCGGCGAGCAGCTGCCGGGCCGTGTCGAGGTGGCCCTCGGCGATCTCGACGACGGCGACCGCCGTGGCGGCGATCGAGCGGAACTGCGGGGCCGAACGCCGGAACCAGACGCCGGCGGCGGCCTCGCGGACAAGCCGCCGCGCCCGCGGCAGGTCACCCTCCAGCCTGGCCAGGTCCGCCTCGGCGAGGGCGACGCTGGACAGCAGCTCGGCGGTGCCGGCGAGCTCGGCGCTGCGGCGCGCGTCGGCCAGCGCGGCGCGGGCGCGCGGGATGTCCCCGAGGGCCAGCGCCGCACCGACCAGGTTCATCTGGAACTGCCCGGAGTCCTCGTTCGAGTCGAGCTCGGCGGTCAGCACGGTCGCCCGCTGGTAGTACTCCAGCGCCATCGCGTGGTCGCCGCGCAGGCCGGCGAGTTCCCCGAGCGCGCCGTAGGAGATCGCGAGCCCCCAGCGCTCCCCGAGCGCCTCGAACGCGACCCGGGCCTCGCTCGCCCGGGTGGCGGCCTCGTCGAGGTGGTCGCCGCTGTTGACGGAGGCGAAGGCGAACAGCACCCGGGAGATCGACCGCGCCCAGACGTCGGGCAGCTCGAAGCAGCTCTGGAAGGCCGCGCGGGCTTGTTCGCCGACGCCGTCGGACACCATCAGATAAAAGCCGCGCATCAGCGGCAGCATCGGATGCTCGCTGCCGGGCACCTCGTCGGCGCTGTGGACCGCCTCCAGGAGCAGGCGGCGGGCACCGTCGAGGTCCGCGAAGCCGTCGAACGCGTTGAGCGCGGCCAGGGTCCCGGCCACCGCGCGCGTCTCGGCCGGCGCGTCGCCGGGCAGCGCGAGTGCCGCCTCGGCGAGCTGCGAGCCCTCGAGCTTGCGCCCGCGCAACCACCAGTACCAGCCGAGCGCGCTGGACATCCGCACCGCCGTCGCCGCGTCGCCGACCCTGATCGCCCCGCGCAGCGCGGCATGCAGGTTGTCCTGCTCGACGGCGAGCCGGCCCAGCCAGAGCAGCTGGTCGCGGGCACGCAGCCGCGGCTCGGCGACCTCGGCGACGCGCAGGTAGTGGGCGGCGTGCGCGGCGCGCAGCGCCTCCCGCTCCCCCGCCGCGTCGAGGCGGTGCAGCCCGTACTCGCGGATCGTCTCCAGCTGCCGGTAGCGGGGGCCATCCGGCCCATCGGCACCGCGGACCAGCAGCGACTTCTCCACCAGGGCGGCCAGCAGGTCGGGAACGTCGTCCGGGTCGAGCCTCCCGGCCGGATCCCCGCCCGCCGAGGTGAACGCGTCGGCACACACCGCGCGGGCGCTGGCCGGCGTCACCCCGCCGCGGAAGATCGACAGCCGGCGCCACAGGACGCGTTCCGGTTCGTCGAGCAGATCCCAGCTCCACGCGACGACGGCCTCCAGCGTCCGGTGCCGGGGCAGGGCCGTGCGGCTGCCGGAGGTGAGCAGCCGGAACCGGTCGTCGAGGCGGGCGGCGACCTGCTCGGGCGTCATCGCCCGCAGCCGGGCGGCGGCCAGCTCGATCGCCAGCGGCATCCCGTCGAGCGCCCGGCAGATCCGCACCACCGACGCGACGTGGCCATCGGCCGCCCCGCTCACCCCGCCGTTCGCCGGCACCGCGGCCGCCGCCAGTTGGAAACCCGGCCGCACGGCCATGGCGCGATCGGTGAACAACCGCACGGCGGCGTAGCGGGAGACCGACTCGGTGTCGGCCAGGGCCGCCAGCTCCATCGGGGGCAGGGCGAGCGGCTCGACCGGCCAGAGCGTCTCGCCGGTGATGGCCAGCGGTTCCCGGCTGGTGGCGAGGATGCGCACCCCGGGGCAGGCGCCGAGGACCTCCTCGGCGAAGGCGGCGGCCGGGTCGAGCAGATGCTCACAGTTGTCCAGCACGAGCAGCAGCCGGCGGCCGGCGAGCGCGGCGGTCAGGCGCTGCGTCGGATCGTCCTCGGACACGCCCCGCATCCGCAGGGCGTTGAGCACCACCTGCTCGCGCAGCCCGAGGGCGGCGAAGACGGCCTGCGGCACGTCCGCCGCCGCCGTCACCGGGGCGAGCTCGACCAGCCAGGCGCCGTCGGGGAGATGGCCGGCCTGCTCGCCGCCCCCGTCGAGCAGGCGGCGGGCGGTCTCGACCGCCAGCCGGGTCTTGCCGGCGCCGCCCGGCCCGACCAGCGTCACCAGTCGCGCCTCGCGGACGAGCCGCTGGACCATGTCCGCGTCACGGGACCGTCCGACGAAGCTGGTGAGGGCGGCGCGCAGGTTCGTCCGCCGCCCGCCGTCGAGGCGAACGCCGAGGTCCGGCGCCGCGGCGGCCGCGGGCGAGGGCACGGGCACGGGCACGGGGGCGGGGGTGGCCGGGTCCGCCTGGCCGGGTTCGCCGCGCAGGATCGTGATGTGCAGCTCACGGAGCTCGGCGGACGGGTCGGCGCCGAGATCGTCGGCGAGCCGGGCACGCAGCCGCTCGTAGGCGTCGAGGGCGGCGCCCGGCCGGCCGGCGGCGTGCAGCGCCCGCATCAGCACCGCCGTGAGCGACTCGCGCGCCGGATCGGCGGCGACCAGCTCACGAAGCTCCGGGATGAGATCGGCCGCCGCACCGAGGCGCAGCTCGGCGGCCAGCCGATCCTCCACCGCGGCGAGCCGCCGCTCCTCCAGCCGGGCGACCACGGCCCGGGCGAACGGAGCCTCGGCGACGTCGGCCAGTGGGGGCCCGCGCCACAGGTCGAGCGCAGAGCGCAGCGTCGCGGCCGCGCGGGCGGCGTCGCCGAGCCGCAGCGCCTCGCGGCCGTCCCCGACGAGCCGCTCGAACCGCACCGCGTCGACCGCGTCGGGTTCCACGGCCAGCCGGTAGCCGGCGGCGCGGAACTCGACGGGCAGCCCGGGCACCGCACGGCGCAGCCGGGACACCAGCGCCTGCAGCGCCCCGACCGCGGCGGCCGGCGGCTCGTCCCCCCACAGGCCGGCGACCAGGCGCTGGGTGGTCACCGTCCGGCCGGGGTCGAGGGCGAGCAGGATCAGCAGCGTGCGCAGGCGGGAACCGCCGACGTCGACCGTCTCGGCCCGGACCCCGGATCCGGTCCGGACCTCCAGCGGGCCCAGCACGCAGATCTGCACGCCCCGATTCTGCCTGCCGACGATCCAGCGGGTCGACGCGATTACCGAGACGCCACCGTTCGCCCGCGGGCCATGCTTCCCGCGCACGGGCCTACGATTGATCGGGATCGATGGCACCGACGTCTCGACGATCATGTGAGGAGAGCGCCCCATGCACGGCTGCGATCTGCTCGCCGACGCCTTCGGACGCATCCGGGACGAGGTGCGCGGCGCCGTCACCGGTCTCGGCGCCGACCAGCTCGCCGCCCGCCTCGACGGCACGGCCAACTCCATCGGCTGGCTCGTCTGGCATCTGACCCGGGTGCAGGACGACCATGTCGCCGAGGTCGCCGGCGTCGAACAGATCTGGACGGCGGCCGGGTTCGCGGACCGGTTCGCGCTGCCGCTGCCGACCGCGTCCATCGGATACGGCCACACCTCCGCCGAGGTCGACGCGGTGCGCGTCGCCGACCCGGCGCTGCTCACCCAGTACCACGAGGCCGTCCACGACCAGACCGTCCGCTATCTGGCCACCCTCGGCGACGACGACCTCGACCGCGTCGTGGACGAGCGCTGGGAGCCACCGGTCACCCTCGGGGTGCGCCTGGTCAGCGTCATCTCGGACGATCTGCAGCATGTCGGGCAGGCCGCGTTCCTGCGCGGTGTCCTCGAACGCCGGGGGGTCTGAGGGTGCCGCGCCGCTTCGTCGCCCGCGACGGGCAGCCACTGTGCCTCGACCACTGGCACCCCCACGAGGCGTTCCACCAGTTCTTCGTCGAACCGCCGCCGATCGAGACGTTCATGCGCGACGCCGGAGTCGCCGCGCCACCCGCCATCCCCGCCTGGCCGGCGGCCGCGAGCACCGCCACCCCGGATCTCGACGAGAACGGCCCGGCCGAACCGGCGGCCTGAGCCGGCCACCGGGCAGGCGACCGGTCGGGTCAGGGGTTGCGGGTGCGCAGCAGAGTGCGCAGCTCCGCCTCCCAGTCGACGCCGTCGCCCTCGTGGCCGGAGGGCACCTGCTGCTCGATCTCGGCGAGGAACCGGGCGACGACCGAACGGGGCAGCTCGAGGTCGGCGCGCCCCGACGGACTCGACAACGAGACGGTGACGACCGCCCGCCCCAGCGACCGTGTCGGGCGGATCCGCACGTCCCCGGTGCCGGCCTTGGTCTGCGTGCCCTCGGCGAGCAGCGACCGCGCGAAGATCCAGGTGATCGTCTCCTTGCCCGGGCGCAGGATCAGCTCCACCGCGTACGGATCCGCCGGGTCGTAGCGCAGCGTGCCCGCGACGGCGGTGCGTGCCCCGTCATCCGGGACGAAGTCGGCGCAGAGGTCACGTACCACGACATGCGCGGGCGTCGAGCTGTGACGAAGCATTCGCTGCCTCCCAACACGGTCGGAACCGACCCTGTCAGCATCGCTGCCGCGCACGCCGCGGCGCGCCCTCCGAGGGGCCCCAGTCCACAGGCGGAACAACCCGCGCCGACCGGGCCGGTCGGGCCGGCGGCGCCGGCCCCGTCGACGCGATGACGTCGTCGACGCCGCCGACGTCAGCCCCAGGTGGCGAGGTTCCGGGACAGTCCGCTGATGGGTTCGCGCAGGGCCGCCCAGTCGTGACCGCGGACGTCGAGGACGACGGCACCGGTCGGGCGGACCCGGCCGAGCTGGTCATCGAGGGCCCGGTCGTCAAGGGCGTCGCGCGGCCCGTCGCCCCGGCCTGCGCCGTCGCCCGCCGGCTCCGTCCCGGAAAGCCCCAGCAGGCCGATGACCTGCTGATCCGCGCCATCCACCCGGCTGGCAAGCGGCAGCGACGCGCCGCTTGGCACCGCTCGCGTCCCCCGCAGCACGATCACCCGCCGCAGCACCGCGGCTACGAGGACGTCGGCCTCGTCCGACGCCTCGACCGGCGCGGCGACCGTCGCCCGCAGGAACCACCGCGGCCCGTCGAATCCGAGCACCCGCACCAGCCACGGCTCGGCCGCCCGCTGCCCGGCATCCGCCTGCTCGGCGACCGGCCGCTCAGGAAGCGGCTGCTCGGCGCCTGACTGGTCGGCGTCTGACTGGTCGGCGTCTGACTGGTCGGCGACCGGGTGGACGGCGACCGGGTGGACGGCGATGGTGAGCCGCAGTTCGGGCCCGCAGTCGCCGATCGCCTCCTCGACCGGGCCCGGCACGCCCGGCGGCGCCGCCGCGGCGAGGACGGCGGGCGCGGACGCGGCGAGCCCGGCCCGCACGTCGTCCCACAACCCGTGACTCTTCGGCGCCGCGTACGCCGCGAGGGTGAGCACCGCCCGCCCAGCCGTCACGACGGCCAACGCGCCACGCTCACCCGACGTGCCCCCCGCGGGACCGCCGTCGGCCGAGGCGCTGTCCGCGGGCAGCACGTCAATGGTGACCCCCGCAGGCACCGGAACGGCGAGCGAGCCGAGGTCGACTCGGCGGTGGCCGTCGCTCGGCGCGTCGTCAAGGTCAAAGGGGCCGCGCCAGCCGTCCTCACCCGGCGTGCCAGGAACGGCGGGCATGCTCGCCGGTGCGGGGCGTCCCGCCGCCTCGCCCACCCGCCGGCTGGACCCGATCCTGCGCCGACCGAACACCATGACCGTCTCCGTTCCTCCGCCACCCGCACCGCGACGGCGGCTGAGGTCAGGATCCCCCGGCCGTCACACGGCTGTCGACGCGGACACGACGACGCGGACACGACGACGCCCATGCGAACCACCGGACGCGGCACCGGACATGACGCGGCCACGGCCGTCCGACGGCCGCTATGAGCCCCCTCCGCCGGGTACCCGTTGTGTCGGCAGAGGGTAGGTTCGGGAGGGTGAGCGGAGTTCGAGACAACCGGCCGACGCCGCCGCGCCACCCATGATCACGGCGACCGCGCCCCTGACCGACATCGGCCACTGGGCACGCGGCAGCGGGCTCGAGGTCGTGATGCTGGTGACCGGCGCGCTGCTGCTGACCCGGTTCGCGACCTGGCTCGGCAACCGGGTGACCACGCGGATCGACGTGCAGGCCACCTCGGCCGACCGGGTGGTGCGCACCGAGGCCGCCAAGCACCGGCACGCGGTCACCCAGGTGATCACCTGGGTGACGCTGGTCGTCGTCTACTGCCTGACCGCCGTGCTGGTCCTGCAACGCTTCGGCGTTCCGGTGACCGGGTTCGTCGCGCCGGCGACGATCCTCGGTGTCGCGCTCGGCCTCGGCGCGCAGAGGATCGTGCAGGACATGCTCGCCGGGTTCTTCATCATCGCCGAGCGCCAGTACGGGTTCGGTGACCTTGTACGGCTCATGGTCAACGGCGGCGCGTCCGGCGGCTCGACGGGCACGGTGGAAGAGGTCACGCTGCGCATCACCCGGATCCGGACCTCCAGCGGCGAGGTCGTGACGACGTCGAACAGTCAGATCGTGCAGGTGGTCAACCTGTCGCGGGACTGGGCGCGCGCCGTCGTCGACGTGCCGATCCCCGCCACCGCGGACCTCACCCGGGTCAACGACGTGCTCAACCAGGTCGGCGTCGAGGCGTACGCCGACGAGGCGCTGCACGACCTCTTCCTCGACCCACCCTCGGTGATGGGTGTGGAGAGCATGGACCTCGACGAGTACAAGATCCGGGTCGTCGCCCGCACCCAGCCGGGCAGGCAGTTCGAGGTCGGCCGGACGTTGCGGGCCCGCATCGGCACCGCGCTGCTGCGCGAGGGCATCATCGTGCCGACCGACCTCGACACCGCCGCCCCGACCTCGTCGTGAGGCGTACCCGATGACCTTCCTCGACACGACCCGGGTGGTCCGTTTCGTCCAGTCGATCCACCTCCGCCGCTCGACGATCGCGCTGGTCGTCTTCTTCCTGCTGACCGTGGCGCTCTACCTGCTGGTCCGGCCGACTCCGGAGCACGTCGCCCAGGCCCGCCAGGCCGCGCGGACCATCAGCTCGTCCGACGACGTCGCCAGCGGCGACGCGGCCGACACGACGCCACGGCGCACCCACGCGACGCCGCGCCCCACCGCCACCTCGGCTCCGACCGCGACCCCGACGACCAGCCCCGACCCGACCGGCACCGGGACACCGTCCGTGGATCCGTCCGCCTCCGCGACCGCGACCGCGACCCCGACGACCGCCGACGGCCTGCCCGGCTCGGATCGCCCCGGCTCCTCGCCGGACGTGGCGACACCGTCCGCGGCGCCCGCCCCCACATCCGGCCTGGGCCTGGGCACCGGCGTCGGCGCGACCACCCAGCCGTGAGCCCGCGCCAGCAGATCACACCTGGACCACATTCCACCAGCGGAGTAAGGGGATATCACCGGGGCGGTGGGGTAACAGTGGTCCATGACCACGCCGCCCAGCCCCGCGCCGCCCGAGGGTGGTGCGCCGCGTCCGCCAGCGGGCCCGCCCGGCCCGTCGGCGTCGAC
>NZ_FZMO01000031.1 GCF_900197875.1 Frankia canadensis
CTCCCCCGCCGCTGGCCCGGCAAGCCCGCCGACGGTGCTGGACACGTCGCCCGACGGCCTCACCACCCGGCCCATCGTCCTCGCCGAGGCCCCGACCACGCCGATGATCACCGTGTTCGCCGCTCCCCGACCGCCCGACGGCGACGTGCCTCCCGCAGCCACCGACGCGCCCTCCGCCGACAGCCAGGCACCGCCCAGCGACAGCGACGCCCCACCGCCGCCCTCCACCGCACCACCCGCCGCCCCGCGGTCGGCGCCGGACGCCGGATTCCCCTCGCCGGAGTCCTACCTGCCGATGTACCTCGGGTGGAGTGGTAGCAGCGGCCTCGCCCGCCAGCCCGCCGCCGACCGGGAGGCGCACCGGACGGCTCCGCGCGGGCGCGGCCTGCTGCCGGCGATGCTCGGCCGGGGCGGGCGGCGGGTATCCGGACCCGACGAGACCCCCACTCCCGGCAAGGGGTTGAGCGCATCCGCCGACACCCTCGCCCTCCCACGGGGGGTCACGCCGCCGCTCCCGCCGCTGCCCGCCTTCCCGCCGCCGCTCTCGTCCCCACCCGACAGGGCACCGCGGCGCCCGGCCCTCTCCGCGGCCCTGGCGGCACCGTCAGAGGAGCCGGCGGGCGGCCCGGATCCGGCGCAACCCGCCCCGGCGCCCCTGAGCCTCATGCCACCCAGACCCAGACCCAGACCCAGGCACCTGCGGCCCGAGGCAGCGGACGCGACGACCGGTCCGGACGCAACGGCGGGTCCGCGGGGAACGGCCGTGGCCGTGCCGCCGCCGAGCCAGGCGGGTGGCGAGGGTGGGCTGCGTGCCCCGACCGCCGGCGAGATGGCCGCCCAGGCGCTCAGCGCGGCGGACGCGTTCGTGGGCCGGCTGGCCGAACTCCCCGTGCGCCAGGCCAGCGCCTACGGCACGATCCTGCGGGCCGATCTGCTGTTCCGCATGGGTCGCGAGGCCGACGCCAACCGGGCGCTGGACGTGGTGGAGTCCGCGGGCGACGTCGACGACGCGACGCTGGCCCATGCCGCGCTCGTCCGCGGCGACTGGGCCGGCTACCCCGACGGCGGAGCGCAGACGCTCAGCCGCGGCTGGGACGGGACGCCGATCCCGCCGGCGCGGCCCGCCTACCGCGATCGGGCGGAGGAGCTGTGGCGGCGTTCCCTGGCCGCGTACGGACGGGTCGGTTCCGACTCGGGCCGGGCGGCGGGACTGCTGCGCCTCGCGGACGCGCCGACCGCCATCGGCCGGCCGATCCTGCGCCGCGCCCGCATCGACGAGGCGGCCCGGCGCGCGCGCTCCGCCGGCAACGATGCGCTGACCTGGACAGCCCGGCTGCACAGCCTGATCGAGCGGGCCCGCTCCGGGGAAGCCTCCACCGCCGAGCTGGCCACGATGATGACGGCGCTGGTCGAATGGAGCCGCTTCGACGGCAGCACCACCTTCGGCGGGGGCCTGCGATGCCTGCTGTCCGCCGCGACCGGTGTCCCCCAGCCCGCTGACGACGCCTGACCGCCGCACCCCGCGCCGCCTCGCCGGACGTCAGGCGAGGCGGCCGGGAAAGGGCGGCGGGCCGTCGCCGCCCGAACGCCGGGCCCCGAACGTCCCGGCCGGCACCGGGCCGCCGGCGCGCGGCGTGGACAGGACAGGTGGATTGCCCGGGTGGCCGGGCAGGGTGACCCACGCGACGCCCTCGTACTTGTCGGACACCGACACCGGGATCTCGGTGAACTGCTCCGGGTCGAGATCCCGCAGCCGCTCGGCGGCGGTGCTGGCGAAGAAGGCGGGCGACATCGCCAGGACGAGGTCGGCCTCCGGATAGTCGGTGAGGAACTGGCGCACGGCCGGTGCGTCGATGAGGCGGGTGGTCACGACGACCGCGTCGCCGGCGGCACCGTCCGCCTTCGACACGATCTCGCCCTGGTGCAGCGACATGCGCAGCCGGAGCCGGCTGTCGGCCGGCCGGTACCGGTTGAACGCCTTCTGGGCGATCCGCAGCTCACGGACGAAGTCGCTGGCGAGGATCGCCTTGGCCACCGAGCCGTCGATGGCGCACAGGCAGCCGTCCCCCGAGTTCTGGAACAGGACGACGAGGTGATCCACCAGACCGGTGTTCTTCCGCGCCGCGGCGACGATCTCACGCAGGCCGTCCTGCCAGTCGCCCTGGCCGTGCAGATCGTTCTTGCTGTACCCGCGGGCGTCGAGGGAGAACAGGCTGACGTGACGCGGCAGGTCGACCGGCTGCCCCGGGCCGAACTCCGGGCCGGTGTGCTGGCCATGCCGAGGCGACGCCCGCGCCGCGGAGAAGGCGGGATTGCCCGGGTAGTCACGGGCGGCGGTCGCGAGGATGCGGGCCCGGCCGTCGATCATGGCGCCCGCCTCGACGACGAAGGCGACCTCGAACCAGAAGTCACGCGCCGAGTCGACGAACACCGGCGCGCGGTCCCGCGACAGGCCGGCGCGTTCGAGCAGCTGGATGGCACGCGTGCGCGTGCTGTAGGAGCGAGCCAGCGCCTCGATCTCCGCCTCGCTGAGCCTCTGCGTCACACGTTCCCCCGAACCAGTGTGCGGCCGACCCGATCATTCTAGTCCACGCACATGGCCGTTCGGCCCGGTACGGCGGCGCGGGGGCACGCCGCCGTACCGGTGAGGCTCAGATGAGGCCGAGCGCCCGCACGGCCTCCCGCTCCTCGGCGAGCTCGCGCACCGAGGCGTCGATCTTCTCGCGGGAGAAGGCGTCGAGCTCGAGTCCCTGCACAATCTCGAACCGGCCGCCGGCGGAGGTGACGGGGAAGGAGGAGATGAGCCCCTCGGGCACGCCGTAGGAGCCGTCCGACGGCAGCGCCGCCGACGTCCAGTCCCCCTCGGGGGTGCCGTTCACCCAGGAGTAGACGTGGTCGATAGCGGCCGAGGCGGCGGAGGCGGCCGACGAGGCGCCGCGCACCTCGATGATCTCCGCGCCGCGCTTGGCGACCCGCGGGATGAACTCCTCGGCGATCCACTTCTCGTCGCCGACGGCCTCGGCGCCGCTGCGGCCGCCGACCTGGGCGTGGAAGATGTCCGGGTACTGGGTGGCCGAGTGGTTGCCCCAGATGGTGATCTTCTTGATCTCGCTGCTCGGGACGCCGAGCTTCTTGGCCAGCTGCGCGATCGCCCGGTTGTGGTCGAGACGGGTCATCGCGGTGAACCGCTCGGCCGGCACGTCCGGCGCGTGGGTCTGGGCGATCAGCGCGTTGGTGTTCGCCGGGTTGCCGACGACGAGAACCCTGATGTCGTCCGCGGCGCCGCTGTTGATCGCCTCGCCCTGCGGCCTGAAGATGCCGCCGTTGGCCGAGAGCAGGTCGCCGCGCTCCATGCCCTTGGTGCGGGGGCGGGCGCCGACGAGCAGGGCGACGTTGGTGCCCTCGAACGCCCGCTTGGCGTCGTCGAACACGTCCACTCCGGCGAGGGCCGGGAAGGCGCTGTCCTCGAGCTCCATGGCCGTGCCCTCGGCGGCCCGGACCGCCTGCGGGATCTCCAGCAGGCGCAGCCTGACCGGCGTGTCCGCGCCCAGCAACTGACCCGACGCGATGCGGAACAGCAGCGCGTAGCCGATCTGACCGGCGGCGCCGGTGACGGTGACGTTGACGGGCGTTGAACTCACTGGCATCTCCTGGTGCGGTCATCCGGACGCTCGGGCGGCGGGCCGGCCAGGCCGACCGCCGGACGGACGATCGTGGACCGGACCACCGAAGTACGCAGTTTTTCCGTCGCGCTCGAGATGCTAGTCCGACCGTCCGCCAGACGGGGAGCTCGGCGAGCCCGAGCCGCTCACACCACCACCCACGGTGGGCGGGTCACTGGCCGAGCTCGGTGCCGCACCGGGGCGCCGGGCGGATCAGGTCGAAATGCCGCGCGTCCGCGTCGACCTGGAGAAAGGTATAGCAGCGGTTCACCTGCCCGAAATGCGACGAGAAGTCGATCGGGGCGGGCAGCAGCCCGTCGGCGTCATACCCCTTGGTGGCGCGCAGGCCATGGATGAACGCCGCTCGGCTCGGGCACGGACCGGCGGCGGCGAGTCCGCGCAGGAACATGTCGGTGGAGATCCAGCCGGCGAGCGCGGCCTGTTGCGCCGGCGGCGACACCTGCGGCGCGTACAGCCGCATGGCCGCGAGGAAACGACGGTGCGCCGGGGTGTCGACCTCGAACGGCTGGTAGTCGACGAAGGTGTAGACGCCGGCGAGCACCGGGCCGAACACCTGCAGCAGCCGCTGGTCGTAGCTGACCGGTGAGAGAATGACGCGCAGGTTCGCGCGGGCCGCGCGGGCGCCGACGACGACCTGGCCGAAGGCGGCTCCGGTCACCGCGCCGACGAGGACGTCCGCGCCGCTGTCGCGCACCCTCTCCCCGATGCCCGCCACGTCGATCGGCCCGGTCGCGTCGACCCGGCCCACCACCCGCACGCCGGCCGCCTGCAGGCTCAGCGTCAGCTTGTCGGCCAGGGTGACCGAGGTCGCGGAGAAGCCCGACTGGGCGATGACCGCCCGGCGGCCGCCGTGCTCGGCGACGAACGCCCCCCAGGTGGTCACCGACGGGCCATCCGAGATCATGTTCGAGTAGCTGAACATGTTGTCGTTCTGCGTCCAGGCGGCCTCCAGGGAGGTGCCTGTCACCGGAACGCCCAGGCCATGCAGGTAGGCCGCGGAGCCGGTGGCCACGGAGGTCGACTCGATGAGACCGAAGACGTGCTGGTTGGCGACCAGGTCGCGGGCGGCGGCCGCGTTGCCCCGCGGGTTCGAGGCGTCATCCCGCCAGATGTAGTCGGCCCGCCGGCCGTCGATCCCACCCGCGGCGTTGGCGATCCCGAGCCGCGCGTCGACCCCGGCACGGAAGGACTGGAACAACGACGCCGAGTTGCCGGTGTCGGGATAGACGAGTCCGAGGCGCACGGCGCCCGGGGAGATACCAGGCTCGTCGCAGCTGGGCGCCGCGGCCGCGTTGTCGCTGGTCACGTGGCATGCGACAGCTGCGAATGCCAACGTCAGACAGGCGAAGCCGGCGAGAAGCGCCCGCCGGGTGTGCACTCGCCGGCGGGCTCGGCGCGATCCGGCCGGCCCGACCGTGACGCTCCCCACGCCACCAAGCTAGACGGCCGATCAGGCCTTTTGGTGCCGATCCGTTGATTGTGTGAGATTCGGCGGCGATGGACCGGATGGGTTTTGGGCGTCAGTAGGCCGCGGCCGCCGCTCGGGCGATCGCCTCGTCGTGTGGCGTGGGGCCGCCGCTGACACCCACCGCACCGACGATCAGGCCGTTGCGCCACAGCGGGACCGCCCCGGTCAGCCCCGAACCGGCGGCGGACGAGGGCCGGAACCATCCGTCGTCACCCGGCTCGCCCCCGCCCAGCTCACCCCCGGTGTGGTTGACCAGGCGCGACGGCAGCGCCGACGCCCGCGCGGCGCAGGCCCGGTCGACGGAGATGTCGACCGTGCCCAGGCGGGCGTTGTCCATGCGGACGTGGGCCACCAGAATGCCGGCATGGTCGACGACGGCGAGGTTAACCGGTTGACCGAGGTGAATCGCATATCTTTCGCCGGCCGCGATGATCCGGCGGGCATCCTCGAGCGATACGGTCATCCGCGACTCTCCCCATAAAGCGGCGTTCCGGTGCGCCTGACCATAGGCCCAGAACGCCGGTCTGGTGGTGGAAGGCGCGCCGCAGAACAACCGTCGCGCATCGCGGTTCCCCAGATGGGCCACGGCACACAGAAGGACACACGAAGCCCCGCCGGGCCCGTGGAGCCCCCACTGCTCCCCGCGGGGTCCGGCAGGGCAGGGCACCACGGCCGGCCCGCGCCGTTGCGGGCCGGCCGTGGTGGGTCCGAGGGTCCGCCGGCCGGTTCAGGCCGCGGCGGCCAACGGGAGGACCACGCGGGGAAAGCGATGGATCAGGCGGGTCGTCAGCGGGCCGTCACCGAGCATGTCGACGAGGGCACCGGCTCGCCGATGGTCCAGCCGGCCCAGCCGCTGCAGGCCGCGCAGCCGCAGCAGACCCGGCAGATGTGCCTCGATGGCCCGCTGGTCCGGCCGGGGGGCGCCGTCCAGCCAGGCGTCGAACTGGTCGCCCGTCATGATCTCCCAGACGATCGTGTCGGCGACGGCGCCGGTGCCGTCGGTGATCGTCACCAGGTGGGGGACGCGGACCAGGTCACCGAATCCCCGCAGGTCCGGGCGCAGCCCGGAGGTGACCACGTTGCTGCCCAGCGCGGGGTCCACGCCGCCGGCCGGCCGGCGCAGCACGTTGCGCAGGTGTGAGGCGAAGGCCAGCGCCAGCGCGCTGCGCCCGGGCGGGCTCGCGTGGGCGTGCAGGACGATGGCGTCGATCCCCGGCGCCCGCACCCGCTCCGCCGCCGCCCGGACGAGCCACGCGGGTTCCACCAGGACGAAGCCGACCTGGGCCCGGCGGCGCTCGGCGATCGCGTCGCCGCCCTCCTCCAGCGGCGCCGACAGCCCGACGGTCTCGTGCGTCCACTGACAGGTGATCAGCCCGTCGGCGCCCGGCAGGGAAAGCAGGGGGAGATCCCCAGAACTGAAGATCCGTTCCGTGGGCGGCGTGGGCATGCTGTCTCCGGTCCGGGAAGCCGGCAGGCACGCGAACGCGACCGTCGACCGCGAGGGCGGGCTGGTTCGGGAAGGGACGGTGCGGGCCTCGTTGCGCCGCGTGTCCATCCGATCGGGCAGGCCGGCGGCCAGGCCGACGTCGATGTGCGACGTCGGATCCGTGACCGCCATGGCACGCGCCTGTCTCGACGGGACGACCGGAGTCAGCAGGACCATGACGGGAGTCGGCTACTGCAGGAGGTTGTCGAAGTCGCCGTCCTTGGCGCCGAGTATCAGCGCCTCGATCTCCGCCCGGGTGTAGACGAGCGCGGGGCCGTTGGGGTGGCGGGAGTTGCGCACGGCCACCTCGTCGCCGGGCAGCCTCGCCATCTCGACACAGTTGCCCTGTGAGTTGCTCCGGCGGCTCTTCTGCCAGGTGACGCGCTCCAGCGCCGCCGCCGACATGCCGCTGTAAATCATGCTCATGCGCTCTCCCGAAGCCCGAGGAGGCCGCACCGGGACGACCCCTCACCTCACGCAGTCCGCCTGCCGCACCGCCGCGCCGCGATGGACCCCCGTGGATCATGCCGAGGGGACCGCCCCGCCAGCCCCGCCCGGCGTGTCCGCGTGTGCGCCTGCACGAACTTCGGCTCACGATACAGCACGGTCAGGTGCACGTGCATCAAGCGGGGCGCATGTGCGTGAGACAACCTCACGTGCGATCGTCGTTGGCAGCCAGACCTATCGCCACGGCGGCGGTCCGGCCGGGAGTCCAGGCCGGGCGTCCAGACCGGGGGTCCAGACCGGGGGTCCAGACCGGGGGTCCAGACCGGGGGTCCAGGCCCGCCGGCGGCACCCGGCACGCGACAGGAGGAAGCCCGCGCACGACGCGCGATAGCCCGAAGGGGACACCGAATAAGCGACGAAAATCCATAAAGTGGGAAATCGCGCATCGGCCGGCAGCCTCCAGGCCGCGACAAGAACGGACAAAGCCGACGGACAGGGCCCCTAACGAGCGGGAATGCCGCCCGGGCCGACCGGGGACCTCTCCCCGCGAGCTTCGCGAGCCCCACGGGGACTCCCGCCAGAGGTACCCCACTGGTGTAAAAGTTCAGAGTCCGACACGTCGGGCATCACGCCGCCCGGCTGCCACGGACATAACGCAACAAGGGCCCATCGCCACACCGCACAGGAGGACATCGCACGACACGGACCCTCGGCGCCCACGCCGGCGCGGCCCGGCGACCCGGCCAGACGGCCGGCGGACCGATGCCGCCGGGGCCCATACCGGTTGCCACCCGCGAGCCTCGCCGCCGGCGCGACCGGCGCGGACCTACCCGAGTGGGCCGCCGTGCACTCCTCCCGCCCGGCGGCGTCAGGTGGAATCGGAGCCGCGGATCCGCTCGGACGGCGAAACAACCGGAGAAGAGGTGAGGGCGACGGACAACGGAACGGAACGGCGAGATGACGCGCGGCGGGTTCGCCGGGCCGGCCGCCGCAAACACTCCGAACGATCGGAACCACCGAGTGTGACGACCGAGCGGGCCCGCGGGCCGCGGGCGGCTATCCGACTCCGGCGGCGAGACTCCCCTGCCACCCACTCTCGGTGAGCGAGTATACAAATAACCCTCACTACGCTAAACAAGCGACAGCCGATCAGACATGAGAACCAGAGACGTAACGGGATCCAGAAGATCAGATGTCATACTCTTGCGTTGACCGATGGCGAGGGGGCCGACCGTGACGACAGCTCAGCCGGGAAGTGGGCCGACGGTTCGTCGGATCCTGCTCGGCTCCCAGCTCCGTCGACTTCGCGAGGAGAAGGGCATCAGCCGAGAGACCGCGGGATACCACATCCGTGCGTCCGAGTCGAAGATCAGCCGGATGGAGCTGGGGCGAGTCAGCTTCAAAGAACGGGACGTCGCCGACCTCCTAACCTTCTATCAGGTCACGGACGAAGCTGAGCGGGCGCCATTGCTGTCGCTCGTCCGGGAGGCGAACACGGCCGGCTGGTGGCAGAACTTCAATGATGTCCTGCCGTCCTGGTTCCAGCCCTACGTCGGGCTGGAGGAGTCGGCGCAACTGATCCGAACATACGAGGTGCAGTTCATTCCCGGGCTGCTCCAGACCGAGGACTACGCCCGCGCCATCATCGCGCAGGGTGGCGGCGGCCTGCCGGTGGACACGGTCGAGCGGCGGGTCAGCGTTCGCGTCAATCGGCAAAAACTTCTTTATCGCCACAACCCTCCGCGACTGTGGGTAGTCGTCGATGAGGCGGCGCTGCGCCGGCCCATCGGCGGTCCGAAGGTGATGCGGGCCCAGATCGAGCATCTGATCACGATCTCCGACCTGCCGAACCTCACCCTGCAGGTGATGCCGTTCGCCTTCGGCGGCCACGCGGCCGAGGGCGGCGCGTTCACCATCCTGCGGTTCCCGGAGATGGACCTGCCCGACGTCGTCTACCTGGAGCAGTTGACCAGCTCGTCCTACCTGGACAAGCGCGAGGAGGTGGACCGCTACATGGAGGTCTACAACCGCCTCAGCGTCGACAGCACGACCCCCGGCGAGACGCCCGACCTGCTCCGGCGCATCGTCAACGAGCTGTAGCACCCGGCCGGCTCGCCACCGGCCAGGTCAGCTCGAGGCCCAGGTCAGCTCGAGGCCCAGGTCAGCTCGAGGCTGAGCCACCGGTCGGCCACCTCGACGTGGACCTGGAGCTCCGCCAGAGGATCCGTGGCCGGGGCGGACACCGTCGGCGGGGCCCGGTCGGGCCAGGGCATCCCCACGACGACGCTGCCGCCCGACGCCGCCCACAGCACCGTGACGAACGCCCGCCCGCCCTGGGCCGCGGCGAGCACCTCGCCGACCCGGTCGGCCAGCGCCACGCGCACCGCCGCCGGCGCCGTCCGCAGGTCACCGTCCCGCTGGACGACCAGGCCGATCCCCGCCCCCTCGGCATCCGCGAGCACCGGGTCGAGGTCGGCGAGCGCCGACGACGGACCGCCGCCGGTCAGCATCCGCCGGATCGCCGCGGCCCGCACCGCACACCCGCTGCGCACCGCCGGCGTCCGCGGATCAAGCCGGCCGTCGACGACCCCCGCGAGCAGCGGAAGCGCGTCGCGCTGGACGGCGCCCAGCCAGGCGAGCCGCTCCCGGCGGATCATCGACGCCGAGTCGGCGTGCGCGGCGATCTCCGCCTCGGCGGCGAGGGTGCGCGCGGTCGCGACGGCCGTGCCGCGCAACAGCGGCCCGAGCATCGCCGTGATGATCTGCACGGCGCAGGTGCCGTAGAGGGTGGAGCCGAGTCGGGCGAGCACCAGCGGACTGCCCGGATCCCGGGCGAGGACCAGGCCGACGAACAGCACGATCGTGGCGGCGAGTGCGCCGACCCACTCCCGCGTCGGCCGGGAGGCGGTGATGAACGCGAGCAGCAGCGGCACGACCAGCAGCGGCCAGTCGGCGATGCGGACGATGTCCGCTCCGCGGGAGTTCTCACTGGCGACCACCGCGATCGCCAGGCTCGCCACGAGCAGCCCACCCGCCTCGGCACCGGACAGCGGCCGGGTGCGGATCCGCACGGCGGTGACCACGATCAGGGCCGCCAGTGCCGTCCACAGCGCGCCGGCCAACAGCGGCACCCGCACCCAGCCGAGCGTCGCGACCAGGGGCGCAAGCATGATCAACAACCAGAGGCCGGCGACGTGCCCGACCGCGCGCCGCACCCCGGCCGCGTAGTCGGCCACCAGGTCGGCCGCGATCGCCGTGACCCCGCGCCGGTCCGGCACGAACCCACCCCGCGCCCCGCCTGGGACGTCGGTGCCGGCGCCGATGAGCAGGGCGGTGACGCGCCGGCGCAGCGCACGCGGCGGGCCCTCACCGACCCCGGGACAGGCCGCGTCCGCCGGCCGTACCGGACGTTGCCAGCGCAGGTCGACGGTCGTGCCGGCGCCCGGCGCCGACGTGATCGTGACGGTCCCGGCGACGTCCTCGAGCCGGCCGGCGATGGACCGGCGCAGCCCGAGGCGCGCCGGGTCGACCAGGCGCGGATCAAACCCACGCCCGCTGTCGGACACCCGCACGATCAGCACATCCGGGCCACCGTCCACCCGCACCCGGGCCCGCCGGGTGCCCGCGTGCCGCTCGACGTTCGCCAGCGCCTCCCGCACGGCTCCCGCGAACGCCGCGACGACGACGGCCGGCGGCTCGACGATCCCGCCGCCGCCCGTCCCGCCACCGCCAGTCCCGCCGCCGGTCCCGCCGCCGCCGGTGTCGAGGGTGATGATCAACCCGCGCCCGGCGGCCTCCCCGACGACCTCAGCGAGCCGCTCGTTGATCGATGGGCCGCCGAGACCGTCCGGATCGAGCAGCCCCTCCACCGCGACGAGGCTCTGCCCGCATCGGCGCCGGGCGAGCTCCACGTCCCGTCCACCGCCCCAGGCGATGCCGGTCAGTGTGTTGAGCACCGTGTCGTGGATGATCCGTTCCCGCTCCCGGCGGTCGCGGGCGACGGCGAGGACGACCGCCTCCCCGCGGTGGCGGGCCACTACGTTGGCCCAGCGCCGGTCCGCCGTGTGGGCGATCTCGCGCAGCCGGCCGACCGACAGGCCGAACAGGCCTGGCGTGATCACCAGGACCACCGTGTCGGCGATGGCCTGAGGGAAGTGCCCCCAGCCGCCCGTGAGGGCACCGCCGCCGAGCAGCAGCACCAGGCCCGCCGCGACAGCCGGCGGGAAGGCCCAGACGGCCGCCGCGGCACCGTTGATCGCGGCGAGGAACACGAAGTTCCCGGTGTCCCCCACCGACTCGGGCGGCAGCCAGTCCCGCGCCGTCAGGGCGAGGGCCAGCGCCAGGGCGACGCTCACCGCGGCGAGCGGGCGGCCGACCCCGCGCCGCAGGCTGATTACGCAGAAGACGATGTCCCAGGTGACGGCCGCGACGACCATCGCGGCGGCCGCCGGATGGGTGTCGTACCAGTCCCAGACGAACAGATAGAACACGCTCAGCCCGCAGGCGACCCCGCGCATCGCGACCAGCACCCCGGCCATGACCCGCTCCAGCGCCTGGTAGGCCCGGCCGGGCTCGATCGACGCCCGCCCGAGCTCCAGCGCCGCGGCTCCGAAGGCGGTGTCCGTCACGCCCGCGCCGTCGACGGCCCCCGGCCCGATCCCGCCGAACCGCCCCGCGCACCGCTCTCCCGGCGAGGCATCGTCCAGGTCCGTCACCACTGTGGCTCCGTCCTCCCCGGCGAACAGGTCGCACGGTACAGGCCGCGGCGCTCCGATGGCCGGTATCGCCCGTCTTCGCGCGCGGCCTCGACCGCGCGGGCGTGCCCTAGGCTGGACCGCGTGTGGAAGGAAACCCCGTGAATCCTCCGCCGCCCGCGTCCCCCGTCGTCCCCGACCGCCTGGAGCCCGACCGCCTGGAGCGGGTTGACGAGCTGCGGGACCGGCTCGCGGAGCTGGCCCCTCGCGACGCCCACCGGCTGGGCCGGCGTCTCGCCGACCACCGGCGCACCCGGGAACCGGCGGCGCGCGCCCATGCCCTGCAGTCGATCGCGGCGGACGTCGAGCGCGCGGCCGCCCGGGTCGAACGCCGGCGCGCCCGTGTGCCGGCGATCACCTACCCCGAGATCCTGCCCGTCACGCAGCGCAGGGACGAGATCCTGGCCGCGATCCGCGACCACCAGGTCGTGATCGTCGCCGGCGAGACCGGCTCGGGCAAGACCACCCAGCTGCCGAAGATCTGCCTGGAGCTCGGCCGCGGCGTGCGCGGGATGATCGGCCACACCCAGCCACGGCGCATCGCCGCGCGCACGGTCGCCGACCGCATCGCCGAGGAGCTCTCCACCCCGGCGCCGCAGACCGGCGGCGGCGTCGTCGGCTACCAGACCCGCTTCACCGACCAGGTGCACGACGACACCCTGATCAAGCTCATGACCGACGGCATCCTGCTCGCCGAGATCTCCTCGGACCGGTCGCTGCGCCGCTACGACACGCTCATTATCGACGAGGCGCACGAGCGCAGCCTCAACATCGACTTCATCCTCGGCTACCTGCGCTCGCTGCTGCCGCGCCGCCCCGACCTGAAGGTCGTCATCACCTCGGCGACGATCGAGACGGCCCGCTTCTCCGCCCACTTCGGCGACGCCCCGGTCATCGAGGTGTCCGGGCGCACCTACCCGGTCGAGGTCCGCTACCGCCCGCTGCTGCTGGCGGCGGCCGACGGCGAGAGCGAGGTCGAGCGCGACCAGACGCAGGCGATCAGCGAGGCCGTCGACGAGCTGTGCGCCGAGGGCCCCGGCGACATCCTGGTGTTCCTCAGCGGCGAGCGGGAGATCCGCGACACCGCCGAGGCACTGACCCGCGAGCAGCGGCCGCTCACCGAGATCGTCCCGCTCTACGCCCGGCTGTCCGCCGGCGAGCAGCACCGGGTCTTCCAGCCGCACACCGGACGGCGGGTGGTGCTCGCCACCAACGTCGCCGAGACGTCGCTGACCGTGCCCGGCATCCACTACGTCATCGACCCGGGCACCGCCCGCATCTCCCGGTACAGCCATCGGACGAAGGTGCAGCGGCTGCCGATCGAGCCGGTGTCGCAGGCGTCGGCGAACCAGCGCAAGGGCCGCTGCGGCCGCACCGCCGACGGCATCTGCGTCCGGCTGTACAGCGAGGAGGACTTCACCGGGCGACCCGAGTTCACCGACCCGGAGATCCTGCGGACCAACCTCGCCTCGGTCATCCTGCGGATGGCCGACCTGGGGCTCGGCGAGATGGCGACGTTCGGCTTCCTCGACCCGCCCGACCCCCGCCAGATCAACGACGGCGAGCTGCTGCTCACCGAACTCGGCGCGTTCGACACCGACACCGGCACTGGCACCGACACCGGCACTGGCACCGACACCGGCACTGGCACCGGAACCGGCACGGACACGCGGGCGGCGGACGGCGCCCGGCGGCGCATCACCGCGCTCGGGCGGCGCCTGGCGCGGATCCCGGTCGACCCGCGGCTGGCCCGGATGGTGCTCGCCGGCGACGAGCAGGGCTGCCTGCGCGAGGTGCTGGTCATCGCCGCGGCGCTGGCCATCCAGGACCCGCGGGAACGCCCGGTGGAACACCAGCAGGCCGCCGACGAGCGCCACGCCCGCTTCGCCGACCCGACGTCGGACTTCCTGGCCTACCTGAACCTGTGGACGTACCTGCGCGACGCCCGCGAGGAGCACTCGGCGAACCAGTTCCGCCGGCTGTGCCGCACGGAGTTCCTCAATTACCTGCGCATCCGCGAATGGCAGGACGTCCACGGCCAGCTGCGCGCCGTCGCCCGGGAGCTGAAGCTCGCCGTCGGTGACGCCGACGCCGCCCCGGCCGACCCGCGGGCGGTGCACCGGGCGCTGCTCACCGGCCTGCTCTCGCACATCGGCCGGTACGACTCCGAGCGACGCGAGTACGCCGGCGCCCGCGGCGGCCGGTTCGCCCTGTGGCCGGGCTCGGCGCTGGCCCGCCGCGCAGCCCGCACCGCCACCACCGACCAGACCGTCCGCGACGGATCGGACGCGCCGAAGCAGCGCCCGTCCGGACCGCCGGCCTGGGTGATGGCCGCGGAGCTCGTCGAGACGTCCCGGCTGTGGGGCCGCACCGCGGCACGCCTCGACCCGGACTGGATCGAACCGCTGGCCGGCCATCTGGTGCACCGCACCTACAGCGAACCGCGCTGGTCACGGCGGCAGGGAGCGGTGCTCGCCGACGAGCGGGTGACGCTGTACGGGGTGCCGATCGTGGTGGGCCGTCCCGTCCAGTACAGCCGGATCGAACCGGCGCTGTGCCGCGAGCTGTTCCTGCGCCACGCCCTCGTCGAGGGAGACTGGCAGACCCGGCACGAGTTCTTCCGCCGCAACCAGCAGCTGCTCGCCGACGCGCAGGAGCTGGAGCACCGGGCGCGCCGCCGCGACATCGTCGTCGACGACGAGACGCTGTTCGCCTTCTACGCCGACCGTGTCCCCGCCGACGTCGTCTCCGCCCGCCACTTCGACGCCTGGTGGCGCCGGGCCCGCCGGGACACCCCCGACCTGCTCGACTTCACCCCCGCGCTGCTCGTCGCCGCCGGCGCGGGCGGGGTCACCGAGACCGACTACCCGGACACCTGGCGCCTCGGCCCCGCGCTGACGCTGCCGCTGACCTACCAGTTCGAGCCCGGAGCGGCCGCCGACGGTGTCACCGCGCACATCCCGCTGGCCGTGCTCAACCAGGTCGATCCGGCCGGGTTCGAATGGCAGGTGCCGGGGCTGCGCGAGGAGCTGGTGACGGCGCTGATCCGGGCGCTGCCGAAGGCGGTGCGACGCAGCTTCGTCCCCGCGCCGAACTACGCCCGCACGGTGCTCTCCCGCATTTCACCGGACGCCGGCACGCCGTTGCTCCTCGCGGTAGAGCACGAGCTGAGGCGGATGGGCGGCCCGGAGATCCCCCGCGACTCCTGGTCGCTGACCGCCGTCCCCGACCATCTGCGGATCACCTTCCGGGTCGAGGGCGGCCGCGGCGAGGTGCTCGCCGAGGGCAAGGACCTCGACGCCATCAAGCAGCGGCTGCGGCCGCGCACCCGGGAGGCCGTCGCCGCCGCGGCGGACGGTGTCGAGCGGACCGGCCTGCGCGCCTGGGACGGCATCGGCACCCTGCCGAAGGTCGTCGAGCTGCGCCGCGGCGCCCACGTGGTACGCGCCTTCCCCGCGCTCGTCGACGAGGGCGACACCGTCGCCGTGCGCGCCACCGACACCGAGGCGGAGCAGCGCACCGCCATGTGGGCCGGCACCCGGCGGCTGGTGCTGCTCGGCGTCCCCTCACCGATCCGCGGCCTCAACGGGCGGCTGTCCAACGCGGCGAAACTCGCGCTCAGCAACAACCCGCACCGCGACGCCGCCGACCTGCTCGACGACTGCGTCCGCGCCGCCGCCGACCGGCTGATCGCCGCCGGCGGGGGCCCCGCCTGGGATGAGGCAGCCTTCGCCACGCTGCTCGCAGCGGTGCGCGCCGGGCTGCCCGAGGCGTCGTTCGCCGTCGTCCGCGAGGTGCAGGACGTCCTCGGGCTCGCGCACACCGTCGACCTGGCCCTGCGGGCCGTGCGCGCGCCGGTGCTGGCGGACTCGGTCGCCGACGCCCGCCGGCAGCTCGACGGGCTGATCTACCGCGGCTTCGTCACCGACACCGGCACCGACCGGCTCGCCGACCTGACCCGCTACCTGACCGCGCTGCAGCGCCGGCTGGAGCGGCTCCCCCGCGACCCGAACCGCGACCGCGTCAACACGGCCACCGTCGCCCGCGCCGCGGAGGCCTACCGGGAGCTGCTGGCGACCGTGCCCGCGGGTCGCGCTCCGGGCGAGGAGATCCGCCGGGTGCGGTGGATGCTGGAGGAGCTGCGCGTCAGCCTGTTCGCGCAGAACCTGCGCACGCCCTACCCCATCTCCGAGGAGCGGGTCTACCGCGCGATCGACACGCTGCTGGGCTGACCGCCGACCTGGCCCGCGGCTCGCCGGGCCAGGTCGCCGGGCTGGTTCGGCAGTCGGCCGGGTCGTGCGTCCTCGCGGGCACACAGCCCCTCGACCCTCGCGCTCGTCACCGCGCCCATCGCTGTCGGTCCAGGCCGGGTAGGCGGCCGGGGCCGCGTGTTCCCGCGGTAACACGGTTTCTCGCCCTTGCGGTGATCATCCAGGCCAGACCGGGGTCTTTCGACCACACCACCCACCCTCACCACCATCGACCTCGACGCATTCATCCACGGCATGGACGAAGGAGGTCAGGAGGCTGGGGCGTCCTAGGGAAGCGGCGCGGACAGCACCGAGACGATTCCGCCGCGGCCGACGGCGGCCAGCGAGGCAGGCGACGAGAAATCCCACAGGGCGCCGACAGCCCACCAGGGCCAGGTGTGGCCGCCGTCCCAGAGCTGGTGGCGGATCTCGGAACCGGGAGCGAAACGGCTGGCCTCGGTCTCGCCGTCAGGCAGGTTCATGTGCAGATAGTCCGACCAGCCACCGCGCCAGGGCACCGTCGTGTCCGCGGTGCCGTGGATGTGCAGCATGCGGACGGGCACGGTCGGGCAGGACGCCATCACCTGGCCGCCGACCATACCGACGGCGGCGACCAGATCCGGTGCCTCGCAGGCGATCCTGGCGGCAAGCATGCCGCCGTTGGAGAAACCCCAGACGTAGACGCGGGAGCGGTCCACGGGGACGTGGCGGGCGGCGTCGTCGACGATCTGACGGATGTAGTCGACGTCGTCCGCGGTCGCGTCGCCGCAGCAGCCGCCCGCGTTCCACGCGCCGCGCACGGCGACGCCGTACGCCACCGCGAAGCCGTGCGTGTCGGCGAACGGGTCGGCGGCAGACGCCTCACGCAGGCTGTCCGCCGTGTTCACCAGACCATGCAGCATGATCACCAGCGGCCGGGGGGCGCCGCGGAACTCGGGCGTCAGCCAGAGATCGGAATGCAGTTCGTAGGTGCGCCCTGATGTCAGCCGACGCGTCGGATCGACACCGCCGCCCTGCCCGCCCGCAGGCCCGGCCGTGGCCGGGCTGCCGGGAACGGCGGGCATCCGGGTGGCGGCGGGCGTCTGGGTGGCGGCCGTCGAGGGGAGCGCTGGGTCGGTCTCGGCCTGGGGCACGTCACCCACTCGGGGCAGGTCGGGCGCGGGGTTCCCGGCGGCCGCCGGCGCCGCGGCGCGAGCCGTGGGGAGGAGAGCCGTGGGGGCGAGAGCCGTGGGGGCGAGAGCCGTCGGGGCGAGAGCCGTCGGGGCGAGAGCCGCGGCGACGCTCGCCGCGGTGGTCGCGGACGAGGACGACGGCAGGGCCGCCGCCACGATCCCGACCAGCCCGACCAGAACCACGACGGCGACCGCCACCGCATGCCGGCGGCGACCGCGCCCCGACAACCCGTCGCGCACCCAGCCCAGCACGGACACCGGCCTCTCAACTCCTCATCTCGGCCCGGTCAGAGCGGACATGGTAGCCCGCTTGCCATCAAGCTCCCCGATACCGGGCCAGAACAGCACACCGCCGGGCGGAAAAGCGTCGATCGGGCAGGCGAGGCAGCGGCTAGCCGAGAACGGTGATGGACGTGCCGGCGACCGCCGAACACACATGTAGCACGGGGCTACGACCGGTGCGGGCGGAATAGGCGGGTGTGAACGCTTCCGTGAATGCGGCGAGCCGATCCCGCTCGACGAGCGCCACGGCGCACCCGGCGAACCCGCCGCCCGTCATCCGGGCACCGAAGCAGCCGGGTGCCGCCGCGGCTGCCGCCACCGCCGCGTCCAGCTCCGGCCCGGACACCTCGAACTCGTCGCGGAGCCCCCGGTGACCCGCCAGCAGCAGCCGTCCCGCCTCGGCGGCGTCCCCGCGGGCGAAGGCCTCGGCCACCGCGTCGACCCGGGCGTTCTCGGCGATGACGAACGCCGCGCGCCGCAGCGCCACCGGGTCCACGACGCCCGCGGCGCGATCCGGCAGGCGCGTGAGCTCGCGCAGGGCCGGGACGCCGAACGCCCGCGCCGCCCGCTCGCACTCGGCGCGGCGCTGCGCGTACGCGCTGGTCACGACCTGCCGGCGGGTGCCGGTGTCGAGGACGACGACGGCGATCCCGGCCGGCAGCGGCACCGGGGTGACCTCGCGGGTCCGGCAGTCGACGCGCAGCGCGTGCCCGGCGACGCCACCGGCGCAGGCGAGCTGGTCGAGCAGGCCGGTCGCCGCGCCCACCCACGCGTTCTCCGCCCGCTGCGCGAGCGTCGCGAGCGTCACCAGCGGTGGCACGGCCCCGGCGAGGCTCGTGGCGGCGACGGCGACGGCGAGCTCCAGAGCCGCCGACGATGACAGCCCCGCCCCGGGCGGGATGTCGCTGGCGAGCGCGCCGTGCCAGCCCACCTGCCTCCCCACGGTCTCGACCGCGACCGCCACGCCCTCGACGTAGCGGGCCCAGCCGGCGGCCCGGCCACCGGGGGGCGTGTCGGGCGCCGGCGGCGGCAGCGGCACCACGGCCGGGAGGGGTTCCCGCTCCGACACCAGCCGCACGCACGGGTCGCCGGCGGTCTGGTCGTCGTCGCCGCGCAGCGCGATGCACAGCTCCCGGTCGATCGCCATCGGCAGGCACAGGCCGTCGTTGTAGTCGGTGTGCTCGCCGATGAGGTTGACCCGTCCCGGCGAGCGGACCAGGTGGGTGGGCCGATGGCCGTAGGCGGCGACGAACGCCCGCACCGCGCGGTCGGCCGCCGTCAGGTGGAGCACGGGCGTCACGAGGGGCGCAGATGCAGCGGGCTGCCCGGCAGGGCCGTGGCGGCCGTGGGCGGCAGGGTCACCACACTGTCCCAGGACGCCGACATGACCGTACGCAGCCGGATGGCGGCATCCTCCGGGGTGAGGTCGCGCTGCACCTCGGCGAACATCTCGTAGCCGACGACGTGCTTGCGGATCGTGGGCGAGCGCAGCAGCGGCGGGTAGAAGTGGGCATGCAGCTGCCAGACCGTCTCCGGGCGCCGGTCGGACGGCATGGGCGGCGTGGGCGGCGTGGGCGCGGGGTGCGGTCCGGGGGCGCCGTGCCAGCCCATCGAGAACGGGAACGGATGGGCGAACAGGGCGTCGTAGCCGGCGAGCAGCCGGCCGAGGACGTGCGCCAGGCCGTCGCGCTGGGCGGGGTCGAGGTCGGCGAGCCGGCTCACCGGGCGCCGAGGCAACAGCAGCGTCTCGAACGGCCACATCGCCCAGAACGGCACGACGACCACCCAGTCCTCCTCGTTGAGGACGATCCGTTCCCCGGCGACGAGTTCGGTGCGCAGGTAGTCGAGCAGCAGGGAACTGCCGGAGCGGGCGAAGTGCTCCCGCTGGTGGGTGTCCTCGACGGCGGCCTCGTCGGGCAGCGCGTCGCAGGCCCAGACCTGGCCGTGGGGATGCGGGTTCGACGCGCCCATGGCAGTGCCCCGGTTCTCGAAGATCTGCACCCAGCGCCAGCGCGCGCCGAGCTCGGCGTCCTGCGCCGCCCAGGTGTCGACGACGGAGCGGACCTCGACGTGGGTCATGTCCACCAGCCCGCGGCCGTGGTCCGGCCCGAAGCAGATCACCCGGCAGGTGCCGTGGGCCGCCGCGCGGCGCAGCAGGCCTGTCCCCGCGGGGTCGGGCTCGGGCGGGACCTCGTCGTCCGACGGGGGGCGCAGGGCCGGGTAGTCGTTGGTGAAGACGTAGGTGCCCTGGTAGTCGGGGTTGGAGGTGCCGCCGGCGCGCTCGTTGCCGGGGCACAGCTCGCAGGTCGGGTCGAAGGGGACGGCCGGGGG
>NZ_FZMO01000007.1 GCF_900197875.1 Frankia canadensis
TGCCGACAACGCTCCACATGATTCGGACCTTTACCCCGATACGGCGTCCACCACGCCTGCTGCTCGACCGCAAGATTCCAAACAAAACGCGCATGCCCGCAGTGCTCTTCGAGTCCGGCGACCTGTTCAGGCGCCGGAACGAGCCGGTAACGGGACATACCGTCATGCTACCGAAAGGACTCGCAATGCGTTCCAACGTGGGACGCCGTTACCTCCCGGGCCTGAAGGCCGGGGTATCCACGGCGAGATCCCGATGAGAATCCAGGACGGCGTCCCGGCGCGGCCGGCGGCCTCCGACCCACCGCTGCGGGGCCTACGGGTCCTGGACACGGCGACCCTCTACGCCGGCCCGTTCATCTCGACGCTGCTCGCCGACCACGGCGCCGACGTCATCAAGGTCGAACCGCCGGGCGGCGACCCGTACCGGGCCCGGGCGATGTGGCCGATCCTGGCCCGCGACAAGCGGTCGATCACGCTGAACCTGCGCTCCGAGGAGGGTTGCGAGCTGCTGCGCCAGCTCGCGCGGCACGTCGACGTGCTGGTCGTGAACATGCTGCCGGGCCAGCTGGAGCGCCGCGGCCTGACCTGGGAGCGGCTGTCCGCGATCAACCCGGACCTGGTGCTGGTGTGCGTGACCAGCTTCGGTCTGGACGGTCCGAACGCCGAGCTGCCGGGCTCGGGCACCCTCGGCGAGGCCTTCGCGGGCCTGACCCATCTCACCGGCGACCCGGCCGACCGGCCGATGCTCGCGTCGGTGCCGCTCGGCGACGCCGTCACCGGCATGGTCGGCGCCTTCGGGGTGCTCGCGGCCTGCCTGTCCCGGGCGAACGGCGGGCCCGGCCGGGTCGTCGACGTCAACCCGGTCGACGCGCTGCTGCACGTCGCCGCGCCGGCGCTGGCCGAGTGGACGCCGGGCGAGCCGGCTCCGGGCCGCCTGGCCGGGCGCCTCGCCGGCTCCCCGGTGCGCAACACCTACCGCTGCAAGGACGGCACCTGGGTGGCTATCAGCTGCAGCACGTCCCGTCATCTCACCGAGCTGCTCGACCTCGTCGGCTACCGCGACGACGAGGAGGAGGACGTGATCGGCGACGCCGACGGTGGCGCGATCGACCGGGCGGTCGCGGCCTGGGCGGCGCGGTCCGTCCGCGCCGAGATCCTCGCGGTGATGAACGCCCGTCGGCTGCCGGTGGTCCCGGTCCACGACGCGGCGAGCCTGACTGACGACCCGCACGCGCAGGCCCGGCGGGCCGTGCGCACGGTCGACAGCCAGGACGTCGGGCCGCGTCTCGTCCCCGCCCCCGCCCCCCGTTTCGGTCCGCGGGCGGCCGCGGCCGACGGGTCGGCGGTGCCCGACGCGCCACGGCGCTGCCCGGACATGGGTGAACACACCGCCGAGGTCCTCGGCGGCCTGCTCGGTCTCGACGACGAGCGCCTCGCCGGGCTGCGGCGCGAAGGAGTGATCTGAGCATGTCCGATCCCACGACGCTGGTGTGGATCAGCGGCGCCACCGAGGGGCTCGGTCTGGGCCTGGCCACCACCTGCCCGCACCCGAACGCCCGCATCATCAACCTCTCCCGCCGCCAGCACCCGGACCTGGAGTCGGTGCGGCTGGACCTGACCGACCCGGCGACCTGGCCGGGAGTGATCGAGCACTTCCGCACGGAGCTCGCCGCCTTCCGCGGCGAGCGGGCGATCTTCATCCAGAACGCCTACTGGCCGGGCCAGCCCGGGTTCATCGGGGAGCTCGACCCCGAGTACGTGCGGGCCGACGCCATCGGCAACGGGACGGCGCCGCTGGTGCTCGCCGACGCGTTCATCCGGGCCGTGCGACCGGACTACGAATCCGGGCTGGTGCTGATGTCGTCGGCGGCGGCGCGGGTGCCGTTCGAGGGCCGGGCGGTCTACGCCGCGGCCAAGGCGGGCATCGAGCAGTTCGTCCGGGTGGTGCACCGGGAGCGGCGCCACCGCGGCCGCGGGCCCTGGGTCGTCGCCGTGCGCCCGGGTTTCGTCGACACGCCGTCGCTGCGCGCCCAGGCCGAGGCCGACCCGGACAGCTACCCGGTGGCCACGTCGATGCGCGCCGGCGTCGCCTCGGGCGAGGCCGACCAGCCCGACGACGCGGCCCGGCGGATCTGGGCCGCCCTGCCCCCCGCCCCCGACCAGACGCTGCTGCTGTTCGGCGAGGTGCCGAAGGGAAGCCGTGCGCAGACCTCCTGACCCCACCCGCACCGCACAGGAAGGCATCGCGGATGACCACCACCGCGCCACCGGACATCAACCAGGCCATTGAGCACCTGCGTGACCTCGTCCGCGGGGACGGGGCGGACCTACGCCTCATCGACGTCAACGACCAGGCCCACACCATCGAACTGGCGCTCGACATCACCGACGTCGAGTGCGCCGAGTGCCTGCTGCCGCCGAACCGGCTGCGCGAGGTCCTCACCGCGAGCCTCGCGCAGCGCGGCCTCACCTCCCACCGGGTGGTGCTGCGCGATCCCCGCAGCACCGCCACCACCGAGTCCGCCGCGCCGGCCCGGATCACCGTGCTCGACCCGACCGCCGCCGTCGACGCGGGCGACGGCGATCCCGGACCCGACGCCGGCCCGCTGGCCGGGCGCACGATCGCCATCCGCATCGACGTCCTGTGGCAGTCATGGGACTGGGTGGTCGACGAGTGGACCCGGCTGCTCGGCGAGGGCGGCGCGACCGCGCGGGCCTGGCGGCGCGCCCAGGGCCTGTCCGGCGCCGAGGGCGCCGCGGCGGACGACGCCTACGACCGGCTGCTCGCCGAGGCGGACGTCGCCATCGTCGGCCTCGGCAACTGCGGTTCGTGCACGTCATGGACGATCCGCGACGCCGTCCGCCCGGCGCGGCGCGGCCTGCCGACCGTCGGCGTGGTCACCGCCCAGTTCACGGCGCTGGGCACCATGCTCGCGACCCAGTACGGCCGGCCCGGCCTGCGCCTGCTCACCCTGCCCTTCCCGCTGCAGACCCGGCCGGAGGACGAGGTGCGCCAGATCGCCCGCGACGCCTTCCCGGCGCTGCTGGAGACCCTCGGAGCCACCCTGTGAGCGCGGCGAGCGCGGCGAGCGCGGCGAGCGCGGCGAGCGCCGTCCTGTCGAGCGTCCGCCACGATGTCGCCGGTGATCCCGGCGACTTCCAGGAGTTCGCGACCATCGCGGGCTGGGGCGACGGGCTGCCGCTCGTCCCGCCGACCGAACAGCGGGTCGCCCGCTTCCTCGACCTCGCCGGTGCCGACCCGGCCGAGGTGGTGACCGCGTCGCTGCCGCCGTCCGGGGCGTCGTGCACGATGGAGAAGCTGGCCGTCAACGCGGTGATGGCGGGCGCGAGCGCCGAGTCGCTGCCGCTGCTCGCCGCGGCGCTGCGGGCGATGGCCGCGGACGACTTCGAGCTGCACGGCCTCAACGCGACCACCGGTTCGGTCGTCCCGCTGATGCTGGTCAACGGGCCGATCCGGCGCCGCCTCGACCTGCCCTGCGAGACCGGCTGCCTCGGTGGCGTGGCAGGGCCGGCGCCGGCGATCGGGCGGGCGCTGCGGCTGGTGATGCGCAACGTCGCCGGGCAGCGGATCGGCGTCACGTCGCAGAGCACGTTCGGCCAGCCGGGCCGGGTGGCAGGCATCGTGTTCGGCGAGTGGGAGGAACGCTCGCCGTGGGTGCCGCTGGCGCAGCGGCGCGGCGTGCCCGGCGACGCGGTCACCGTCTACGCCGCGATGGGCACGATGAACGTCTGCGACACGCTCGGGCAGACCGGCGCGGACCTGCTGTCGATCATCGGCCGGTCGATGGCGGTGCCGGGCGCGAACGGCTACCTGACCAGCTCGGCCTACTCCGAGGTGCTGGTGCTGATCAATCCGGTGTGGGCGGAGGTGATCGCCCGGGAGGTGCCGGACATCGAGGAGGTCCAGCGCCGGCTGTGGCAGCTCGCGAGCCTGCCGCTGACCGACTGGCCGGAGTCGTACCACGCGCCGATCGCCGACCTCGGCCGGGTCCGCGACGGCCGGGTGCACCTGGTGCAGGACCCGTCCCAGGTGCTCGTCGCCGTCGCCGGCGGCCTCGGCTCGCTGCACGCGACCGTGATCCACAGCTGGGGTGCGACCCTGACCACCACCCGACCGGTCGAGCCGATCCGGCGCTGAACCGCCACGGCGCCCGTCAGGCCGCCGCCGCGCCCAGGGCGTGCCGGCGGCTGGCGGTCGTCGCGACGGACGAACGGCCGCACGTAGCCTGGTGGGATCACCGAGACGCCAGCGATGCCGGGCCGACCCGGGCCGGCGGATCCAGGACGTAATGACGGACATCGTGACAACTTCGCTCACCCCGATCCAGGGGCACGAACTGCTGGCGAAACGGGTCGAGCACCAGCTGCGCGAGGCCATCCTCGCCGGCGAGCTGCCGCCCGGTTCCCACCTGAGCGTCCCCGAGCTCGCCCGCCGCCTTGGCGTGAGCCGCACGCCGGTGCGCGACGCCGTGTACGCGCTCGAACGCGCCGGCCTCGCCGAGATCCGCGCACGTCACGGCGCGGTCGTGTTCGGCGGCAGCCACGACGACCTGCGCCACCTCTTCGAGCTGCGGGAGGCGTTGGATGGCATGGCCGCGCGCCTCGGCGCCGCCCGGATGACGCCGCCCGAGCGCGATGCCCTGCGCGAGGTGCTGGACCAGCACACCGAGGCCATCCGCCACGCGGATCCGGACCTCCACGTCGCCTTCGACGCCGAGTTCCACCGCCTGATCCGCGACGGCGCCCGCAATCCGCGCCTCGCCGACGACCTGGCCCGGCTGCAGGACCAGATCGTGCTGGTCATGCGCGCGGTCTCGCTCGCGCCCGGCGCCATGGGCCACGGGGTCCTACACGACCACGCGGCCGTTCTCGCCGCCATCACCCGGGCGGAGCCCGAGACCGCCGAGCGGGCCATGCGCGCCCACATCCGCGCCGTCCTGCGGTTCGTCGAGGACGCCTCCTTCGAGGCCGAGATCACCGGCTGACCGCCGCCCCACCCGAGCGTCCCGGACCGCGGGCCTCTCGGGCGCGTTCCCGCGCCCGGCGGCCGAGGTGTCGGCTACTTGTCACGGCCCGAGCGGGGCCTTCCGCGGCCGTGCCGGCAGGCGGACAGCGAACCGCCCGCCGCCCGTCCCGCCCGTTCGTCCCGGGCCGGATTTCCACCTGCACCAGAACGAGAAAAGCTCTCCTGCCCGTCGCGCGGGCTGACGGAACGGATGCCGCGGGCACGGACATAGCAGCGGATCCGGGCGAGTATCCAGCTACTGCCATGTTCCGCCATCAACGCGGTGCGACACGCTTCACCACCGCTCCTGGACGCCGCGAGCTCCGGGGAATTACTTTCTTCTCGTACCCAGGAAGAACTGCCGGGCGACGACATCGGCCGAGCGCGACCCGAATGCAGGAACGCCTGGTGTGCAGGGCGCCGGATACCGGCGCCAGCCGGCCACCATGAAGCGCGTTCACGGCACAGCTCACGGGACCAGAACACTTCGATGAAAAAGCCTGGACAGGTGGCCGGAAAAGCACAGCGCCGCCCGCGGGCGGCGTCCATCAATCCTACCTCTAGTTCAAGGAGTGACCATGAACAGGAAGGTACTGCGCCGCGGCCTCGCCGTCGCCGCCAGCGGCATGGCCCTGGCGGGCATCGTAGCCGCCGGCCAACCCGCAGGCGCCGCCACCGCCAAGGACGGCCCGGCGCCCACCCACGCCACCAGCCTGCCCGACCCCGCTCCGTCCTTGGGGACGCGCAGCACCACGGCCTCCACGCCGTCGGCGCGCAACGCCGGGGGCGTCGGCGTCCGGCACCTCGACGGCGCCTGCAACGTCGGCGACCTCTGCCTGTGGTGGGGCTACAACTACTACGGCAGCCACGCCGACTTCTACTGGGCTGACAACAACCTCAACAACGACTACTTCAACAGCCCCGGCGGCGGCCAGGGACAGCGGGTCGGCAACAACGCCCGGTCGTACGCGAACTACGACCACTACCTGACCGCCCGGGCCTTCACCAACACGAACTACACCGGCGCCTCGGTCAACCTCTACCCGTGGACCGGCAACAACTTCCCGGGCGGATTCGCCGACAACGTCGAGTCCTTCTACTGGACCTTCTGACCTGACGTAGAACGACGCCTGACCGGTTCCGCGGCCAACAGGTCGGCACGCGGCCCGGTCCCCTCCGAAACCGGCGGGGACCGGGCCGCGGCGCCGGGAGTCCGACCCGCGCCCGTCGACGCCCACATTTCCCGGCCGTCGCGCGCCGACCGCCCGGATGAAGAGGAGCCCCGATGCCCCACCCCTCCGGTGGCGGTGAGCACCCCGTCCTCCGCGGGAGGACCGGACTCGCCCGATCCCGCCGCATGACCTGGCGGGTGACCCGGCGGGCGCTGGCCGCCGCGCTGAGCCTCCCCTGCGTCCTCGTGGCCGGCTGCGGCAGCCAACCGAGCCGCCCAGCGGCCGCGACGCCCCCGAGCCCGGCCGCGGTCGTCGACGCCTCCCGGCTCCGGCTTCCCCTGGACAGGTACCTCCTGAGCCCGGACCAGTCGGAGCTCGTGGCCCGGGCACACCGGACGGTGCTGGCCGAGTGCATGCACCGCTTCGGGGTGGCCGGACCACCGCGGCCGCCCAGGCCCGACGGCCCGCGTACGTGGGAGGAGCGCCGGTACGGCATCACCGACCTCGACCTGGCGTCCCGCACCGGCTACCGGACCTCCACTCGCCCCCCTGCCCCCGTGACCAGGCCTTCCGGGCTCGACGACCCGCAGACGCTGGCCGTGCTCACCGGGCGGGGCGACCGCGTCATCGGCGGTCGGCCCGTCCCGCCCGGCGGCTGCGCCGGTGAGACGCGGCGACGGCTGACGGCCGGTGCGCCGACGAGCGTGGAGGAGACGGACCTGCCCCAGTGGCTCGGACGGGATACCTATCTGACGTCCAGACGCGACCGCCGGGTCCAGGCGGCGCAGCGCGCCTGGTCCACCTGCATGCGCGAGCACGGCTACCACTACGCCACCGCGCTGGACGCCCCGGCCGACCCGCGCTTCAAGGGCCTGCCGGTGTCGGCCCTCGAGATCACCACCGCGCGGACCGACATCGCCTGCAAGCGGCGGACCGATCTGGTCGGGGTCTGGTTCGCCGTCGAGGCGGACCTGCAGCGCGCGAGCATCGCCACCCACCGGGACGCGCTGGAGCGGATCCGGCTGACCAACGAGGCCCAACTACGGGCCGCCGACGGCCTTCATCTCGACTGATGCCTCCCGCCGACCGCCCACTCATTCCGCCCATGCCACGGAATCCCGGCATGGCGCGCATAACCCGCTCGCGCCGGCAAAAGGCCGCAGGCCCCCTCCTTTCACCGGTCGCGACCACCACGGCCTACCGCGACGTTTCGCCATCATTGCGGTTCGACACGCTTCATCGCGCGCTCCTGGACTTCACCGGCCCCGCGACATATTTTCGTCGCGCACCCAGAACCACCTGCCGGGCAGCGAAATTCGGCCGAGCGCGATCCGAACAGGAAAACAGGTGCACCAGCCACCGGAGAAAACGTTCGCGGCGCGGCTCACGGGACTGATGAGACACGAATCGACGACATGCCAGAACGGGTGGCCGGGCCAGCACGACGCCGTCGCGGCAGCGCCGCCGCGCGGGCGGAATGCTCTCATTCACTGATAACTCACAGGAGCGTGCACATGAACAGGACTGTACTGCGCCGTGGCTCCGCCGTTGCCTTCGGCGGTCTGGCGTTGGCCGCCGGCATCGTGGTCGCCGGCCAGCCGGCCAGCGCCGCCTCCGACGGCGGGTCGGCCACCTCGGGCGGCTCGACCGCGCCCGGCGGCGTGTCGGTCCCGGGCGCGGCCAGCGCCGCCTCCACGGCGGACACCCGCGACGGCGGCGGCGTCAGCACCAAGCACCTCGACGGCGCCTGCAACCTGTACAGCAACGGCGACGGCGACCTCTGTCTGTGGTGGACCCAGAACTTCACCGGCAGCCGCGCCGACTTCTTCTTCGCCGACAACAACCTCAATGACAACACCTTCCTCACCGCCGGTGGCGGTCAGGGCCAGCGTGTCGGCAACAACGCGGAGTCGGTCTGGAACTACGACCGGCACCTGACCGCCCAGGTCTGGACCGGCGTCAACTACACCGGCACCGCAGGCACTGTCGGCCCGAACAGCGGCGGCAACTTCACGCCGACCTTCCGCAACAACGTCGAGTCCTTCAAGTGGGTCTGATCTGACTCGATCAGTGGTTGACGGACCGGTGGCTCCTTCCGCCGGTACCCGGACGCTCTGAGACCGGTCCCCGCCCCAGCGGCGGGGACCGGTTCCACCGATCGGCGCCGCGCCCCGCACTCCCGGCACGGGACACCTCACTCACCCGTTCAAGAACGGCATCCACAGGATTCGGGCGGGTATGGCCCGGAGGAATCATGAACATTCGCGCCCCGCGCGCCGGGGCGGTTCCGCGCAGGGCGATCCGGTTACGACCGCGCGCCGCGCAGTCGGTACGGAAAGGCAATGCGATGCTCCACCGGATGGGCGACGGGATATCTCCCGTCCCCCGCGGACGTGCTGGTCTCCCCCTAGCCCACCGGCTGACGCGATGGACGCTGGCGGCAGCCCTGGCCCTCCCGGCTGCCCTCACCGCCGGATGTGGCGGTGGGCCGGCCGCACCGGCGGGAGCACGTCCGACCGCGGTCGTCGACGCCTCCCGGCTGCGGCTTCCGCTGGACCGATATCTGCTGAGCCCGGATGAGTCGGCCCTGGTGGCCCGGGGATACCGGGTGCTTCTCGCCGAGTGCATGGACCGGTTCGGGCTCTCCGGGCCGCCGGAACCACCGCGGTCGGAGGGGCCGCACACCTGGGGGGAGCGCCGGTACGGCATCACCGACCTGGCCCTCGCGGCGCAGGCCGGCTACCGGGTGTCCACCCACCCGCCCGTCCCGGTCGCGAGGCCGTCGGCCAACGACGATCCCCGCACCCTGACCGCGCTGACCGGGCGGGGAGCGCCCACGGTCAACGGCCGCCCCGTCCCGCCAGGCGGCTGCTCGGACGAGACGGACCGGCGGCTGCGCGCCGACGCGCCGACCGGCGCCGACGAGTACCTCGCCCAGCGACTCGACCAGGACAGCTACTTCCGCTCCGAGCGGGATCCGCGGGTCCAGAAGGCCGCCCAGGCCTGGTCGGCCTGCATGCGCGGGCACGGCCTGCGCTATCCCACCCCCCTGTCCGCGCCCGCCGACCCTCGGTTCAGGAACTGGCCGGTGTCGCGCCTGGAGATCACCACGGCCACGACGGACATCGCCTGCAAACGGCAGACCAACCTGGTGGGCATCTGGTCCGGCGTCGAAGCGGACCTGCAGCGCGCCGGCATCGCCGCCCACCGGGACGCGCTGGAGAAGGTCCGGCTGACCAACGAGGCCCAGCTGCGCGTCGTCAGCGATCTCCACCTGCGCTGAGGCGTCCGGCCTGGCGCCCCCATCTGTTTCACCCCAACCATCCATGCCCCGCTACCGCCTCGCCGGGGACGCCATCCGGGCGCCGGGCCGCATCCGCACGCTGCGGTCCGATCTACCGGGCTGCCCACGGCCAGGCAGAAAGTGATCACTCCATGAGTCGACGACTGTCACTGCGCACCGCCGCCTGCGGGTTGCTGGCCGGTGTCGCCCTGACCCAACTGGCCCTGACCGGCACCGCGCACGCGGCCACTCCGGACGTGACCGGCCGCTACATCGTCGTGCTGAAGTCGGTGGCGCCGGCGAGCGGCTCCTCGGCGGCCGTGACCCGCGCCCGCACCCGGGGCGTCCAGGTCACCCGCGAGTTCCGCCGTTCCCTCAACGGATACGCGGCGCAGCTCGACGCCAGCCAGCTGGCGGCGACGCGGGCCGACCCCGACGTCGACTTCGTCGAGCCCGACGCGGTCGTGCATGTGACCGACGACGAGGTGTCCGCGGAACGCGCCGTCACGCAGCGCCCGGCCGACTGGGGCCTGGACCGCGTCGACCAGCGCCGCCGCCCCCTGAACAACACCTACACCTACGCGTCGACCGGGAACAACGTCACCGCCTACGTGATCGACACCGGCATCCGCACCTCGCACCAGGACTTCGGCGGGCGGGCCAGGGGCGGCTTCTCGGTGATCGACGACGGCCACGGCACCGATGACTGCGACGGCCACGGCACGCACGTCGCCGGCATCGTCGGCGGCTCGACGTACGGCGTCGCCAAGTCGGCCCGCCTGGTCGGCGTGCGCGTCCTCGACTGCGACGGCTTCGGCACCATCAGCGGCGTCATCTCCGGCATCGACTGGGTGACCGCCGACCATGCCGGCCCCGCCGTGGTCAACATGAGCCTGGGTGCGAACGCCTCCCGGGCCCTGGACCAGGCCGTGCGCCAGTCGATCAACTCCGGGCTGACCTACTCCGTGGCCGCCGGCAACAGCAACGGCAACGCCTGCAACGAGTCGCCCAGCCGGGTGCCCGGCGCCATCACCGTCGGCGCGACGACCTCCACCGACAGCCGGGACACGAACTACTCGAACTTCGGCCGCTGCGTGGACCTGTTCGCGCCCGGCACCGACATCACCTCGGACTGGAACTCGTCCGACAGCGCGACCAACACGATCAGCGGCACCTCGATGGCGACGCCGTTCGTCACCGGCGTCGCCGCCCTCTACCTCCAGCGCCACCGGAACGCCGGCCCGACCAATGTCCGCAATGCCATCGTCGACGCCGCCACCCCCGGCACCCTGACCGACATCGGCGCCGGCTCCCCCAACGCCCTCCTCTACTCCCGCGCCGCCGGTTTCTGACCCGCCCAGGCAGGGGCTCGCGGGCCCGTGGGGAATTCCTCACGGGCCCGCATGGCATTCCCCACAGAACCGTCATGAAGGAAGGGAAAACCTGAGAACGATGACGCTACGCCGCGGCCTCGCCGTCGCCGTCAGCGGCGCCGCCCTGGTCACCCTGATGGCCTCCGCCCAACCGGCGGACGCCGCCCAAAGCCCGAGTTCGGCACCCCTGCAGAACGCGAGCGCTCCACGCCCCGCACCGGTCCCCGGCACCGCTTCAACCACCGGCAACTCCGGTAGCCGTAGCGGCGGTGGCGTCGGCACCCGTCATCTCGACGGCGTCTGCAACCAGTACAGCAACGGCGACGGCGACCTCTGCGTGTGGTCGGGAGCGAACTTCACCGGCACTGTCAAAGACTTCTTCTACGGGACCTGCGGACTCGTGTCGCCCCCGCCCATCGGCAACGTGGGATCGATCTGGAACTACGACCGACACCTGTCCGCCAGGCTCTTCACCGCCCCGAACTACATCGGCAGCACCGCAATCATCCGCCCCAACACCGGCGGAAACCTAGCACCACCGTTCCGCGACAACATCAGCTGCTTCGACTGGATCTGACAACCACCGACCCCCAGCCCGACCCAACCGCCGCGACTCCCCCGTCGCGGCGGCCACCACCCCGACTGCCCACCACCGGATTCAACTCAAAAACCCCTGAACCCCCAGTGCATGGCGTTCCAGAATCGGGCATCACCCAGCCGTGTCACCCGTTCCCGGTTGCCGTCCCAGTGACCTTGGCTGCATCGTCGCTGCCGCTCGATCCGTCCGCGGACTCACGCCACTCACGCAGGTTCTGCACGACCTCCTCGTAGCACTTCTCCAGAGCGTCTACGACAGATGTGACGAACGTACCTTTTCCGGCACCGCGCTTCGTCCCAAGTGGCGCACTGAGCGAAACCCGAAAAGCCCGGAGTTCGTTCTCTGAACCCGAAACAAGCACGTCCGGCTTCTGTCGCACCAAGGCAAGCAACTCGGCGCGGACGGCCTCCCTGGAGCCCTGTTCGAAGGTCTCGATCCGCAGGTTTCCGTTCGCGTCCCCCAGCTGCCGGGCGAGCCACCTGACACGGGTGAGCGGCCGCCCTTGGCGCGGCGCATCGAAAGTCACCGAGCAGGCGACCCGGCCAGCCCGCAGATCTGTGATGATCGACACCGGACCAACCGCGCCTGGCACACGCAACGTCGCGGAGAGAGTGCCGGTGCGGCAAAGCTCCTCGGCCAGTGCCTGGCGCCGCTGCGCGGCGTCCACACGACGGTTGAGCTGTGGCAGAACCTCCAGCCCGAGCAGACCGCCAAGGTGTAGGCACAGGTAGTGAGCAAGCTGGTCGAATCGCTCGGCGACTGGGAAAAGGCCCCGGTCCGTCGGGCGCAGCGTTCCCAAGGCGACGCTGTCCCGCACCTGCACCCAGTGCGGGCCCATGTCGTCAAACCGTTCGGCGCCTGACCGTGGATGGGCCAGGTACCTCAGGAACTCGGTGAGAAGATACTCCTGAGTCCCGTCGGCCACTGCGCTGTTCTCGATGAGCATCTGACAGCGGAAACGAATCTCGGCCCAGGAGAGGTGCCCGACGGACACCTTCTTCGTCTTTCGCCCATCGACGGAGACCGGATGGCGCTCGTCGGCCGCCGTGATCAGATTCGAGATCGTGATGACCGCGTCGAACCGCTGCTCTCGCGCGATGTCCAGGTATGCCTCGACCTGCTCTGCCCGGAGTTCCCCGGCACCAGTCTTGACCTCAACCAGCGCGGTCCACACGCGTTGGCCGCGCGTAACCCGGATGAGGCCATCAGGTCGGTAGGGCTCATCACCCAGACTGAACGGTACCTCGATGAACGTCTCGATCTGACCCGCGGGTGCGCCGAATCGAGTAGTGATCGTCCGACCGAACTCTCGCACCGACCCCAGCACGGCCAGCAACGCGGACGTCGCTCGTCGTTCCTGCTCGCCGGCGCCGCCGATACCAGCAACGGGGAACAACCGTGCCGGCTGCCACGACTCGGTAACATCACCCAGTTCTACCCGGCGCACCTTGGACGCCGACAACCGCTTGGCGGATCGGCGTTTCCGGGTGGTGACCGTCTGGGCTCGCCTCTCCTTGCCCCTCGTCTGAGCGGGCCTCGCCGTTCTCTGCTGCGCTGGTCCCAGCGAAGCGGCAGCGGCGACGGTCACATCCTCGGTAGCCTCGTCGACAACGGATACCAGTGCTTCAACGGCGCTCTCCGGCTCGCTTCCGCCATCTTCCGGGTCGACCTCGACACCGTAGTCCGTGACGAGGGCTGAGAGGCCCATCGCATATCCCTGACCAATGGCACGGAACTTCCACTGCCCGATTCGGCGGTACACCTCACCGAGAACAAACGCCGTCTCGATTGACGCGTCCGTCACGTCGAAGCGGAGGAGCTCCGTTGCGTCGGACCCTCGCAGAAGCCGGACCCTCAGATACTCCAGGCAGCCGAAGCCGAGTCCGTCACCACCGTCCAGACTTGCAGCGAGAATTATCCGATCAACACTGTCAGGGACATCGTCCATATCGATTTCGACCACGTCCGTGAAGGTCGTGACGCGATCCTCGACGCTGGATGTCTTGCCCCGCAGACGAACTGCGCCACCAGCCCCGGCCGGCTGGTTGTAGAACACGAGGTCGTCGTTGGACCGGACCTTCCCATCGTCCCCCAGCAGGAGCACACTCACATCCGCATCAAGCGGATGATCTTTCTCGGTGGCCCACTCGAGAATGACCGACACAGAACCCAGCTCGTCAGCCAGAGCACTGAGGGTGACGTTTCCCCCCTTGCGCATGGCCGCAACAGTCGCAGCGCACATGGCAAGGACCATATCGTTAGCACTCACCACAAAGAGCCCAACGTCACATATCCGAAAAGTCCCTAGCCGACGTCAACCAAGCAACATATTCGGAACAACATAACAACAAAGGCGGCCCTGACGCACGCCAAGATCACCATAACTAGAAACAGGGTCCACCCACCCACCGACCCGAAACAACAAAAAAGACCTGAACCCAAAACCAGTCCAGGTCATCGTGGGGGGTTTCGGGGGGGCTCGGCCCCCCCGGCCAGCATTACGCTACGAAAAAACCCAAGCAATACCTGGGTATAGAAACCCAGAGTAGCGTGGAGCTGAGGGGATTCGAACCCCTGACCCTCACACTGCCAGTGTGATGCGCTACCAGACTGCGCCACAGCCCCAACTGCTCGTACTGTTCTTTTATATCAGATCCGTGTGGACTCCGATGTGGTGCCCTCCTGGACCCGAACCTCGGTGCCCGGTGGGCTACTTCGGCAAGTGTACAGGTTCCGTGTCGGACTCCGTCGGGGCCCCCTGACTGGGCAGGAGCGCCTGGGACAGGCCCGATCCGGCTCTGCCGACCTTACCAGTCAGCAGCGGAGCCGCGTTGTGCTCGGTGAGCCGGAAGCCGCCCTCGGCGAGGCGCAGCAGCGACCACCGGCAGTTGGCGAGCGGGCCGAAGTGCCACCACAGCTGGGGGGGCATGCCGAGCACGCGGCCGATGAGCGCCCGGGCGGTGCCGCCGTGCAGCACGAACACGATGAGCGGGTCCGGGGTGGAGGCCGCCGACGCCTGCTCGGCACGGACCTCGTCGAAGAGCTCGCCGGCGCGCCGGGCGACGTCACGGTACGTCTCGCCGCCGCCGCGGGGAATGTCCTCACCGGTGCGCCAGGCGCGATCCTCCTCGGGGTACCGGGCGGCGGCCTCGGCGCCGGTGAGGCCGGACCAGCGGCCCAGGTCGACCTCCCGCAGCCGCGCGTCGGCCCGGAACGGCAGGCCGAGGCCGGCGGCGGTGTCGCGACAGCGCTGCAGGTCGGAGGAGACGACCACGTCGGGGTTCATGGCGCGGATGAGCGGGGCGACCGCGGCGACCTGGGCCCGGCCCGTGTCGTCGAGCGGCGGATCGGCGTGCCCCTGGAAACGCCCGATGTCGTTCCAGGTGGTCCGCCCGTGCCGCCAGAGCAGCAGCCTCACTGGGAGGTCGCCGGGCCGCCGCGACCGGCCTCACCGGCGGGCGAACCGGCGGAGGCGGCCCCGACACCGACCGCCGCGTCCGTGAACGGGATGACCGGGCAGTCCTTCCACAGCCGCTCCAGGGCGTAGAAGCCGCGCTCCTCGTCCCGCTGGACATGGACGACGACGTCGACGAAGTCGAGCAGCACCCAGCGGCCCTCCCGCTCGCCCTCCCGGCGCACGGGCTTGGCGCCGAGCTGGCGCAGCTTCTCCTCGATCTCGTCGACGATGCCCTTCACCTGCCGCTCGTTTCCCGCGGAGGCGAGTACGAAGCAGTCGGTGATGGCCAGCCGCTCACTCACGTCGAGGACGAGCAGGTCATGGCCGAGCTTGTCGGCGGCGGCCTGCGCGGCGGCGAGGGCGAGTTCGACGGCTCGGGGGGAAGCGGTCACGCTCGGGGTCTCCAGGGTGGTGACGTCCGCGCGACGGCCAGGCCTGGCCGTCCCCGCGCGCCGCCCGGGGTTCCGGGTGGCTGGGTCCAGCGTGACACATCCGCGCCCGGACAGGGCACCCATCAGGTCGGCGATGCCCCGAAAAGCGGTTCATCGCCGCACCTCGCCGCCGCCGGGCCGGGCGTCGAGCCGACCCGCGGGCCCGGCCCGATCAGGCCCGCGGGTCGCGCTCCGACGCGTGGTAGAGGCCTCGCTTGGCGATGTAGCGCACGACGCCGTCCGGGGTGAGGTACCAGATCGGCGCGCCGCGCCGGACCCGCTCGCGGATGTCCGAGGACGAGATCGCCAGCGCGGGTACCTCCAGCAGGCTTACCGTGCCGGGCGGGAGGGCGCCGTCGAGGCTGAGGTGGTAGCCGGGCCGGCTGACGCCGACGAAGTGAGCGAGCGCGAACAGCTCCTGGTGGTCCCGCCAGGTGAAGATCTGCGCGAGGGCGTCCGCGCCGGTGATGAAGAACAGCTCGTCGTCCGGCCGCTCGTCCCGCAGGGTGCGCAGCGTCTCGATCGTGTAGGAGGCGCCCGCCCGGTCGATCTCGAGGCGGCTGACGGTGAACTGCGGGTTCTCCGCGGTGGCGAGGAAGGTCATCAGGTAGCGGTCCTCGGTGGCGGAGACGACCCGGTGGGTCTTCTGCCAGGGCTGCCCGCTCGGCACGAACACGACCCTGTCCAGGTCGAACAGGGAGGCGACCTCGCTCGCGGCGACGAGATGCCCGTTGTGGACGGGGTCGAAGGTCCCGCCCATCACGCCGAGTCGCACGGACGGACCCTAACCCCGTTCGACCTGCACACGCCCGCCACGCCCCGGCGGACGGGAGATGTCCCACAAAGCAACCCACCGGACAGGCCCTGTGGACGGCCCCCACGCCTGTGGACGGCCGGACCCCCCGCAGCGCGATCCGGCTAGGCTGACGGCAAGGCCGCCGGCCAGCCCCGTCCCACCGCGAGGAGGCGCCGCCCATGCCGACCAGTCCGCGCGCGGGTAAGCCCGCCGCACCCGAGGACCTCATCGACGTCGACGCGCTGCTCGCCGCCTACCACGACATCCATCCGGATCCCGCCGATCCGGCGCAACGGGTGGCGTTCGGGACATCGGGCCACCGGGGTTCGGCGCTGCGCGGCTCGTTCAACGCCGACCACATCCTCGCGACCACCCAGGCGATCTGCGACTACCGGGCGTCCGCCAGGGTCGACGGCCCGCTGTTCATCGGGGTCGACACGCACGCGCTGTCGGCGCCGGCGCTCGCCAGTGCGCTGGAGGTGCTCGTCGCCAACGGCGTCGCCGTGCGCATCGCCCCGGACGGCGAGGCCACGCCCACGCCGGTGATCTCGCACGCGATCCTCGCGCACAACCGCGAGCGCGCCGGGTCCGCCGCGGGCGGGGGGCGCGGCCTCGCGGACGGCATCGTCGTCACTCCCTCGCACAACCCGCCGGCCGACGGTGGCTTCAAGTACAACCCGACCCACGGCGGCCCGGCCGACACCGCCGTCACGAAGGTCATCCAGGACCGGGCCAACGCGCTGCTGACGGCCGGGCTCACCGGCGTCGTCCGGGTCCCCCACGAGCGGGCCCGCGCCGCCGCCACCGTGCACGACTTCCTCGGCGCCTACGTCGACGACCTGGCCGACGTGATCGACCTGGACGCGATCCGCGGCGCCGGGGTGCGCATCGGCGTCGATCCGCTCGGCGGCGCGAGCCTGGTGTACTGGCAGGCCCTCGCCGAGCGGTACAAGCTCGACCTGGACGTCGTGAACACCACCGTCGACCCGACCTTCGGCTTCATGACGACCGACTGGGACGGGAAGATCCGGATGGATCCGTCGTCCCCCTACGCGATGGCCTCCCTGCTGCGCCTGGCCGGCTCGTTCGACGTCGCGCTCGCCAACGATGCCGACGCCGACCGGCACGGCGTGGTCACCCCGGGCGCGGGGCTGCTGAACCCGAACCACTTCCTGTCCGCGGCGATCGAGTACCTGTTCGGCCACCGGGCCGCCTGGCCCGCCGGGACGGCGATCGGCAAGACGCTGGTCAGCTCCAGCATGATCGACCGGGTCGGCGCGGGCCTCGGGCGCGGCGTCGTCGAGGTGCCGGTGGGCTTCAAGTGGTTCGTCGAGGGGCTCGCCGACGGCACGCTCGGATTCGGTGGTGAGGAGAGCGCCGGCGCGTCGTTCCTGCGCCGCGGCGGCGGGGTGTGGACGACGGACAAGGACGGCCTCATCGCCTGCCTGCTCGCCGCGGAGATGACGGCGGTCACCGGCCGTGATCCCGCCACGCTCTACCAGGAGCTGACCGAGCGGCACGGCGCGCCGGCCTATCGCCGCGTCGACGCGCCGGCCACCCCCGCGCAGAAGAAGGTGCTGGCCGCGCTGACCCCGGCGAGCCTCGGCGCGACCGCGCTGGCCGGCTCCCCGGTGACCGCGGCCCTGTCGCACGCGCCCGGCAACGGCGCCGCGATCGGCGGGGTGAAGGTCGTCACCGACGACGCCTGGTTCGCCGCCCGCCCGTCGGGAACCGAGGACGTCTACAAGATCTACGCGGAGAGTTTCCGCGGCCCCGGCCATCTGGACGAGGTCATCGCCGAAGCCCAGACGATCGTCGACGCCGCCCTCGTCGGCGCCTGACCGCGCCCTCCCTCACGAAGCGGTCGGCGGCGGGTCCGTCGCCGCGTTCCGCGCGACGCGGGTGAACGCGGCGTACGCCGGTCGCAGCACGTCCCGCAGGTCCGCCGACCCGTCGACGACCAGCGGCCCGCACTGGTCGAGCAGCCCGTCGGGGGGGCCGGCGGGCACGCGGCCGGAGCCGGCGTCAGCGCCGGACTCCGCGTCAGCGCCGGATCCGCCGTCGCCGGAGGACCCGAGGTCGTCGACAGGTCGCAGGATGCCGCCGGTCCAGAAGACGCCGGGGTCCGGGGCGGCGGTCGACGATCCGTCGGCCTCGGTCGCGGCCTCGCCGGGCTGGGTGTCGGGGACAGGAGCGGGGATGCCGCGGTGGGTACGCAGGCCGTCGAGGAGGACGTCGCGTTCCCGGCCGCGCAGCGCGAGGACCTCGAACGGATCGCGGTCGAGATGCTCGGCGAGGGCGTGGCAGGCGGCCGCGAGATGAGCGCACGGTCGCTGCCAGTCGGGGCAGGAGCAGTCCATCGCGAGGTCGTCCGCGCCGGTCGGCAGAGGGGACAGGCCGAGCGCGGTGAAGACCCGGTCGATGTCCGCCGGCACCGTCCCAGCCAACAGCGACGCGGCGTAGCCGGCCCGTGCGGCCAGCGCCCGCTCCAGGCGCGCCCACTGCCCGCCGGAGAACGTCCCGAACGCCAGCCTCGCCTTGTGCACCTCGTCCTCGCCGTCACGCACCAGGGCGACGACCAGGTTCCCCGACCGGCGCACGCTGATCACCGCGCCGGCCCGCACCAGCCGGCGGCCGCCACGCACCGCGCCGGTCATCCCCAGCTCCTCGATCAGCGCCAGGAAGCGCCGGGACCAGTCGGAATGCCCGGAGGCCGCCATCACCCCGCACCGCCCTCGGCCAGGCCGCGCACGGCCGCCCCGGGCTCAGCCGCCCCGCCGTCGATCACCTCGGCGGACGCGGACAGCGTGCACAGGTCCCGCAGCTGGCTCGTCGACAGGCCGGCCAGCCACGACTCCCCGCCCACGATCATGCTGCGGGCCAGCGCCGTCTTGTCGGCGAGCATCCGGTCGATCCGCTCCTCCAGGGTGCCCATGCACACCAACGTCCGGACCTGCACGCCGCGGCGCTGGCCGATCCGATGGGCCCGGTCCGTGGCCTGCGCCTGCGCCGCCGGGTTCCACCAGCGGTCCAGGTGGATCACGTGGTTGGCGGCGGTGAGGGTCAGCCCGGTCCCGCCGGCCTTGAGGGACAGCAGGAAGATCCCCGGGCCGTGCCCGCGCTGGAACCGTTCGACCATCGCGTCGCGGCGGGCCCGCGGCACCCCGCCATGCAGGAACGGCACGTCAACGCCGAACCGCTCCGCGAGGTAGGGGGCAAGCATCGCGCCATAACGGGCGTACTGGGTGAAGCAGAGCGCCCGCTCGCCGTCGGCCATGATCCGTTCCAGCAGTTCCTCCAGCCGGGCCAGCTTGCCCGAGCGCCCGGCCAGCGGGGAGCCGTCGTCCAGCAGGTGCGCCGGATGGTTGCAGACCTGCTTGAGCCGAGTCATCGCGGCGAGGATGGCGCCCTTGCGCCGGGCCGGGGAGGTGTCGGCGAGCCGTTCGAGCATGTCGTCGACCACCGCCCGGTACAACGACGCCTGCTCGGCGGTCAGCACGCACAGATCACGGAACTCCATCTTCTCCGGCAGGTCCGCGAGCACCGCCGGGTCGCTCTTGAGCCGGCGCAGCAGGACGGGCCGGACGCGGCGGCGCAGCCGGGCGGCGGCCTGCGCGTCGTCGTAGCGCTCGATCGGCACGGCGTAGCGGGCCCGGAACCGCGACGCGCCGCCGAGCAGGCCCGGGTTGAGGACGTGCATGATCGACCAGAGGTCGGCCAGCCTGTTCTCCACCGGGGTGCCGGTGAGCGCGACGCGATGGCGGGCGGGCAGCTGGCGCACGGCCCCGGCCAGCTGGATGCCGCTGTTCTTGATCTGCTGTGCCTCGTCGAGCACGATCCGGTCCCAGCTCAGCGAGGCGAGCGCCGCCGCGTCCCGGCGCACCACCGAATAGGTGGTGATGACGAGGTCGTGGCGGGCGGCGACGGCGACGAAGGCGCCCCCGACCGCCCGATCGGCCGCGTGGTGGACGTGGATCCGCAGGCCGGGCGCGGCGCGGGCGGCCTCCCGCTCCCAGTGGCCGACGACCGATGTGGGGCACACGACCAGCGTCGGCGCCCGTGGGCCCGCCTCCCGGGCGAACAGCTCCAGGGCCAGCACCTGCACCGTCTTGCCGAGACCCATGTCGTCGGCGAGCAGCGCGCCGACGCTCACCCGGTCCAGGAACGCGAGCCAGGCGAGCCCGCGGCGCTGGTAGGGCCGCAGCTCGACCGCCAGCCCCGCCGGCGGGTCGACGAACTCCACCTGGTCGTCCTGCGCTCCCCCAGCAGTGCCTATGCCGCCCGCGCCGGCCGCTGCGCCGCCCGGCCCCGCGAGTAGACCGCCGAGCCAGCCGTCCGCGCTGACCTCGATGTCCAGATCGGCGAGGGCGTCCGGATCGACGAGGCCGGCCCGCACACGATCCGGCGGCGGCCCGATGCCCGCGTCTGGGCGCAGGTCCGGGTCCGCCAGCCGCCCCACCCCAGCAGGTCCCGCCGGCTCAGGGTCGGCAGCGGGCAACAGGCCGGCGTGGCCGAGGACGTCGCGGGCTGTCATCCGCGCGCCGGCCTGCTCCCGTAGCCGCGCCAGACCGGCGGCCAGCAGGTCGGGGTCGACATGAGTCCAACGGCCCCGGACCCGGACCAGCGGCATCTTGGCGGCGGCGAGTTCGGCGAGCTCCGCCTGGCTGAGCCGTTCACCGCCCAGCGAGACGCTCCAACGGAAGTCCACCAGCTGGTCGAGGCTCATCGCCGCGTCGCGGACGCTCGGGACGACCGGCTGGGCGCAGCGCACGCCCAGCCCCAGCGACACCCGGGCGCGCCGGCGCCACCATGACGGCACCAGCACGGCGAGTCCGGCCCGTTCCAGGCCGTCGGCCGCGCGCAGGAAGGCGTACGCCTCGTTCACGTCCAGAATCAGTCCGGTCGGGCGGGTCTCGAGCAGCGCGCGGCGCACCAGCGGCCAGACGGACGCGGCCCGGCCGAGCCCGGCGAGCAGCGTGTCCTGGGGATGATCCGCCCACACCGCGAGCCGGTCGGCCCGCCCATCCCAGACGCGGTCCGCCCCGACCAGCAGACTCCGGTCGACGAGCGGCTGCAGCAGGAACTCCACCCGCCACTGTGCCGCGGGGTCCGCGGCGTCGGCGGGCTCGTGCAACCGCAGGCAGACCCGCGCCGTCGACGCCCGCAGCACCCCACCGCGCCAGCCCTCGACCCGCGCGGCGAGCTCCCGCACCGCCTGCCCCGGCCCGGTGACGACCGCCCTGGACACCTCCTCCACACCGGCACCGAGCATCTCTCCCGTACCGACACCGGCCGCTTCCCCGGCTCCGGCGCCACGGCCCTCGCCAGCCGAAGCGGACGCCGCCGGCCATGGGCCGAGCGCGGCCACCCAACGGGTGACGAGCGCACCAGACCTCGGCTCCGGGACGAGGTGATGGCCCGCCGCCGCGAGCCGACGGCGGACGACGGCGTCGACCAGGTCATCCAGCGCCCGTCGCAGGACATCGCCCCGCGCGGTGGCCTCGCCGCAAGCCGGTGCCGGCGCGGTGGCGCCGCCCCAGCCCGACGTCCGATCGGCACGCGCCATCCGACCGGCACGCGCCATCGGATGGGCGCGCGACGCCGAACGCGCGGGCAGCGGCGCATGGGCACGCACCACCGGGGGCATCGCGTCGCGCAGGGCGTCGAAACGTGCCGCGTCCGCGCCGGTCAGCACCGGCGCCCATGCGGCGCGGACGGTCCCCTCTCCCGTGCGTGCCGTCGGCAGGACGCGTCCGCGGTCCACCAGATCGACCGCGAGGTCGCGGATCAGCAGCAGGAACCGGAACGACGCCGCCGGCACCCAGCCGGAGGCTCCCGCGCCGGCCGACCGCTCCAGATCCGCGAGCGGCCGGTCGACGAGGTGCGGATCAGCGAGATCCAGCGTGATCACACTGACCCGCCAGCGCCGCTGCGACGGGCGTCCTGCCAGCGCCGTGCCCTGGTCAGGCCCCTGGTCAGGCATGGTGTCGGCGACATCGACATCGATGTCAGCACCGGCATCGGCGGGCGAGACCGCAGGAATCGCCGACAGCGGTGGGCCACCGGCGTCGGTGTCGGCGGGCAGGCTCGCGAGGGTCGGTGACCGAAGCGGGCCGGCGGCGTCGCTGGGAAGCAGCACCGGCGCCTGGCTGACGGGATACACGTCCCCGCCAAGCGCCGCGCGCACGGCCCGCCGCAGGTCCACCGCCCGTGCGGCAAAGGGATGCCGCCCAGCCGCTATCAAGCCGGTCTGGTCCGAGGGCCAGCGCGATGCGTCCTCAGCCCACACCACCGGGCCGTGCGGCCCAAGCAGCCCGTGAAGCACCAGCACCCGCGCCATCACCTCCGGTGGCCACCCGGCCGTCCACCGGCGCGGACCGTTCCGCGCATCACCGTCCACTCTCCCCCGCCGCCCAGCCCAAGGACACCCCGGGCC